>JAHQWP010000086.1 GCA_029856235.1 Promethearchaeia archaeon | reverse complement strand
ATTTGTTGAGACATATTATTACCTTTTTCAAAAATATAAGTTTAAGATACAATTAATTGTTCTTTCTTATAATTATAGAAAAACTCAGAATTAATTAAAATTTTCGTTTTAAATTATAACATTTTATTGAAATTTACATAAAATAAAGGTTTATTATCCTTGAAATCATTTTATCGATTTTTCATATTAGGTTTAATCGTGTAATTTCTTATTTGGAACTAATTTTTATTAATTAGGTCTGTTATGACTTAATTAGTATGATCATTCAAATTTTACCATGACATTCATTGATGATGATGTGATTCAATTCAAAATTTTTTAGAAACTCAATCAAGGATAATAAAACCGATATAAAACATTATTGAGTCTATTTTGATATTTGAACTATTTTGATTCTAAAAAAGTTAATTCAAATTTTTCGAATGATCAACCAATGCATGATCATAGATTTTAACAGTTATAATAAAACCAAGTTTTTTTGTCGTGATTTTTTATGCACTAAATTCTTGAAGTTCTTCACAAATAGGCAAAAGATTTAAATAACTCTTCGGATATATTACTATCTAAGAAACTTTAATAATAAATACAAAAAAAATTAAAAATCAATACTTTAAAAATTTAAATAGTGGAGGAATAAAAAATGGCTAAAAAGAAACATAGTTTTGCATGGTCACCAATCCGGAGACTTATGAAACAACAGGGTGCAAGCATCGTAGCAAGAAACGCAGTAGATCTTTTAATTGACCATCTTGAAAAGACAGCTACTGGTTTAACTGAACAAGCTCGAGCTTTTACCATGCATGCTAACCGAAAGAAAATCACTAAGAATGATCTCTTGCTTTCAATTAAATACAAATAGAGAAACATTCTTGTTTAGAGCTCTAATCTTATTTTTTTCTTTTTTTTTATATTTTACTTAATGCTTAATCTAAAGAAAGATTCAACTTTATTTGGGAGAAAATTTCTTTTTGAATCCATTTAATAAAGGTCTAATAAAGATTTAATAGAAATTAATACCTTGATAAAACTTTAATCGAAATCTAAATCATGTCGGATCATAGGGTTTTTATCCATGCATTCGACTCCAAATTGACATAATTCACAGCCCACGGGATAATTTTGCGCTTTGTATTTCCAATTAATTCGACGACTGTATGCTTTAAGAATTGGTTTAAGGCGTGGTACCATCTCTCTTGCAACTTTATTACGGTATTTATTACATTTTGTTTTATCATAGCCTTTTTCAGTAATAGCATTAGCAGGGCACTTTTTTGCACATTCTCTACAAGTTGCTTTAGCATAGTATAAACAATTAGCGTAAGGTTCATCATTTTTTCGTAACGTAACTTCAAGTGGTGCGTTTGTAATCACCGAAGCTAATCGAATATTACACCCTAAATCAGTAATAAGGCCTTCATGTAATCCAAATGTTCCTAATCCCGCGGCAAATGCAACATGGTTTTCAGACCATGTAGAATAAAAATCTTTTTTTGCAACCAAAGTATAAGCTTCACTAAGTTTTCCAGAAATAGCACTGTACCCTTTGCTTTTTAAGAATTCAATGGTTTTCTCCATTATATAATTTCTAAAATCCTTTGCAAAATTTCTAGCTACAGAATAAATTTCTGCGGGTAGGATCATCTTTGAAATTTTAATTGGAGTAATGCTTTTCTTTCTAATGTCATCAGTAAACGGATATGCTATAGAAACAATGTTAAGATTTGATGCGGGTATTTGTTTTTGACCACTTGCTAACCACATTTCCAAAGGGGTATAATGTTCAGGTCCTACAATCTCCTTAAATTTAAAAAAGATAGGGTCATTGCCTTGAGCGACACCAATTAAAGGTTGAGAGAATATTTTTCCACCCCCATATTCCTTAGGAAGGCGGTTAAGCTCACTACTTTCAAATTGTTCTTTTAAATGTTCCAATAATATTTCTTTCAAGATTAATCTCAATGTATTTTTATAATTACTTTTGTACAATATCGTTAATTCTTTATTTATTTTTTACTCTCTAGAAATGAAATAATTCTGATTAAAAATTGAAGATACTGTTAGTAAATCACTCCCTTGATAATAGGGATTTATAATATTCCAATTAAAAATAGTATTAACCAAAATGTATTTTTTTGATGTCGACTTAAGTTACATATATCCAAAAATAAATTAATTCTGATTAGAAATGGCTGATAAAGTTAATAATGAACATAGATTACATGGAAAAGAAAGACAGATTTTGTTCCAATCAATGGATGTTATCCTGCAAAATCTCCAAGATAACATGGAACACCTTAGTAAAACTAAGCATTTCGAACACACCCAAAAATTCATAGACATGGTTTACGATGGATTAATTAAGAAGCGCAAATTTTTTCTACTAGCAAGTGGCCGTTCAGCTTTCATTCTACAGTGTTTTGCTACAAGGTTGGTTCATCTTGGTGCAGACGTTTATATGGTTACCAACCTTGGTTCTATACCTGCTCTCTCAAATGATGATATCTTGATAGTTCTTTCAGGATCAGGTACAACTTCCATCGTTGTAAGCCTCTTAAAAAATTATGTGAACACAGCAAAACCTTTTGGAATAATTTCTATCACATCTCACCCTGAAACTATAATTGGGAGAGTTGGGGACATTACAATAAAATTAAAGGGTCGATCTAAAAGAGATAAAGTAGATCTTCACGACGATACTGCTATTCTAACTCCCGAAGGGACAATGTTCGAGATCGCAGCTTTTGTGTATTTAGATGCAATTATTGCTGAATTAGCAATTAAAATGGGTAAGACAAATGCTGATATGTTAAGAAGACATTCTGAAACTATTTAAAATGCTTTATTTCATTCTAATTTTTAATATTTTAACTCAAAACTATAAAAATTATTGTTACCTACAATCTTTGTGCCCATTATAGTGTATCTATGAGAGTAGTTTCACAACTAAATTTCAATGAATAGATATCTCCCATGGGCACGCTTTTATCTTATTCTGAAATATTTATCTGTTAGCGTTAAATTTAAGAGCACCAATTGCTCCAGCAAACACCGAATTTTCTAAAAACAACGGCTTTAATCTCTTGTATTTGCATAGTAGCGACAGCGTTTGTTTTAATGGTTTATTACCAATTAAAAAACCTCCACAAAAAATGATATGTTTTACTTCGTGATTCTCTGCCATTAGAGTAGCAATTGTTCCGATATTTTCTCCAATGCTCCCAATGAGTGATAGGATAATATCTTCCTTTTTAGCAGTCTTAACATCGCTATTTTTATTAATCTTACCTAATGCTGCTGCTGTAAACTCTCTAAATAACTTATCTACTCTAATATCTTCAATATCATAGATATCACCTACTTTTAAATCGACTTGATATCTATTTCCCTTACTAGCATAGTTAATCGCTTCTGAATAATCGGCAATAGATCCCTGGAAAAGTAATCTGATTAATCCCATGAAGAAGCCTCCTCCCATTGCAGAACCTCCTAAATGTGTAATACCATCCGTTTTCAATATTATAGATGTTCCCGTTCCTAAGGTAACTATAATTGAGGGAGGTAAAGGCTTACTTTTGTTGTATTCATACAGAAATTCTACACCCCCTATATTTGCATCAAATTCGTTGATTAAGCTTGTTTCGAATTCATTAGAATATTTTTTGTATTGAACAAAAGCTTTTCCTCCAGTAAAGTTAATCTTCTTATATCGATCTTTATTGAATTCTATAAATTCGTTTATTTCACTAAAGTCAGAGCTTGTTGGGTTCATCGTAAGTATAATTTCGTTCCCTACCGAATAAGAAATCTTCGTAAGACTCTGACCAATGTCTATCCCTATCGTATCAGTAGGGATTTTATCACGAGTATCTTTTAACTGAATTTTAATCGTATTTTGCTCTGAAATTATAATCAACTCGATATATTTTACTAAAGATTTATTTGATTCTTTAATTTTAATATTTTGTAATGAATGAGAACTCTAAAGTAAATAGTACTAAAGTTGCTATAATTAAAAGTACTAGTCCAAGTGAGCTTATAACTACAGGAATAGAAAAACTTGGCGGAATCTCCGCATTTATAGAAAAAGGAGATCAGGTTTTCATTAAAATTAATCTAAGAGTGCCTTATGGATTTCCTGTCAATGTTAACTTTGAATCTCTCCGAGATCTTATCATTCTTTGCAAAACTGCAGGAGCAAGCCAAATTTTCATTGGTAGTTTCCCCGATCATGGAATGAAAACTCAATCAATTGTGAATAATCTCGGAATTCAGTCCTATTTAGAAACCCTTGGGGTAGAACTCTTATTTTTAGAGGATCAAACTAACTATCCTTTAATAGATCATGCAATAAAAGGTAAGATCGTTAAAATTCCAGAGATAATACTTAAATCAGATAAACTAATAATTTTTAACCAAGTGAGTGTGGATCCACTTTTTAAGATTACATTATCAATATTGAATTCGTACTCTCTGGTACCTAATAGATATCAAAGAATTGAAAAAGTAATAAGGAACGGAAAGGATTATCTACATTTGGATCAATATAGACAAGATTTGATTTCAAACATCCTCGATATTTATAGCATTAAAAAGCCAGATTTAGTTATTAATGATATGTTCTATTTTTTAGAAGGTGCGGGCCCTTTTGTATATAGAGATTCTAATCTAATATCCCCGGGATTAGGAATAATTGGGCGGGATGCGATAGCAGTCGATCTCATCACACTAAAATTGTTAGGTAATGATTTATCGAGTAGTGATATTCTTATAGAAGCACGAAATAGAAAATTAGGAATAACAGACATCTCAAATATTACAATTACTGGGGAAAGCGTCGAAAATATCAATTTAGAAGTAAAATTTTCTACTTATAAGTTAGAAGATATTAATATAAAAAATACGACTATTAAAGCTGGGCGAATTTGCTCTGGATGCTTTAAAGAAGCGTATAATTTGTTGAACTTCGTCAAAACTTACATGACAAAGGATTTAAAATATATTAGAAACCAATGCTTTTTGGCAGGAGAAAACCCTCCAGAACCCAAATCTTTAGATAACATCATCGTTTTCGGAGAATGTGCTATAAATAGTACAAAAAATCACGAATTTAGAAAAATTAGGACTACAACTGACAGAAACTATGTAGAGAATGTTAAGGGAAAGATAAAAAAAGATTACAAATCTCAAAAAACTACGAAAGTAAAAGAAAAAACTAATAAGCGTATTATTGAAATTCCTGGATGTCCACCAAATTTATATGAGAGTTTATATTCTATTCAAAAATATTATAAGAAATCTCAAACTCCTAATTTATCATTCTACAATAATCTTATAAAAACTTTTTATGAAAAGGCATCGAATCCTAAAATGAAGGCTGGTGATTGATAATTATAAATGATTATTTCAAGGAAAACTGGCTAAAAATCCTTAAAATTAACTCAAAATTGAATTTAGTTGAAAACCCAAAACAATTAAAAGAATCAGTAAGGATTCCTTTAACCCCAATAGAAATTGATGCTTTTCTTTTATATCACCTTTTTGAACTTTTATACCCTCGATTTGTAAACGACCAACAGAACATCCTTGATATTATTGTCTCTGATTTCGAGCTTGAAAATATCGTCTTTGGGATTTACTTGTATGAAACTACTAAGTCTGGAATACACAGTGCTATTAAGAAACTACCAAAAGACTCAATTGAGGTTAAACAGGAAGAGTTAGGCGATAAGGTGAAATTATTCAATAGACTACAAGCTTTTTTTCTAAAAGAGCATGGTATCAAGATATCGTGCATGAGAATAATAAGAAAAAGAGGAATTGATTTAATAAATAGTCATTGTGAAAAATTAACCAAGCTGAACACTTCCGATTCTTTTATAAGTTTGCTAGATTTAATTCAAATTTCTCTTAAGAACGATCTCTTTTCTATCCAACCAGAACCTAACTTTTTAAGATTTTTTAAAGAATGTATTAGTTTTCTCAACGGTTTGCAATTATCCAAACTCTTTACGTTTTTTGATAGTTTATCACCTTCATTTAACACATTATTAATAATGAATTCCACCCGTTTACCAATTGCTCTAAAACTTAAAAAAGAAAATAATAAAACCCTTAACTCCGAAATAGATATCAAATTAACACTTTTAGAGAGCGAAAAATATAATTTAAATACTAAAACTAATAAAGCTGGTTTGAGTCTTATCCAATCAGATTTCAATGTTGAAAAAGTTATAAATTTCAATCAAAACCCATTTCTTCTGTTCTTATCGGAATTATTTGAAGCGGAAATACCCCCTAACAAGGAGATGTTTAAGCTGTTGTTTCAAAAAGTTTTATATGGAATAAGAAGTTACGATCTAAATTGGAGTATGTTTCCCAAACCAAAATTAAATAACTTTTTACTTAGATTTCTTATTCGTCTTTTTGGAATAAACATAAATCTAAAAAAACTCTCTCATTGGGCGATACCTGACTTTTTATTCGATCTGGGTGCTATGTTTATAGGACTAAAGGCAAAAATTTTGTTGGTTTTGACTGATAAAATTAAAAACAATTCAAAACAAACTCCAACCGAATTATTTCTCTTTAACTTTAAAAATGGGGTTATTAATAAGCTTGAATACATTAACGATCAAGACATAATTACTGAAATCAATCAGCAATCACTTGAATCAGCAAGATTAATAATATCTGAACAATACGGTTTCATATCAAATGTATTAATGGTGGATAAGCACCTAATTAAAAAAATAATAGAAGATTTTATAATTGGCTCTCATAAAATTTCAGTATTTTCACTCTTAAAAATTTTTAAATTATTGAAAAATCCACAGTATTTTCAACTAAATCCCGAAATACCTCCTTATACTTTGTTAAAGAAGAAAGGAAGTATCTCGTTTTTGAAAGATTTGTTATCGATTGTTGTAGATAAACACGAGTTTTAAATTATACAATTAGTTCAAAAAACCCTTTGCTTTTAATAATTCGGCGTTTAAAATGGCGCCTCCTGCAGCACCCCTAATCGTATTATGACTTAATGCTACAAATTTATAGTCAAAAATATTATCCTTTCTTAATCGACCAATCGTAACTGCCATCCCCTTATCGTTCTGCCTATCTTTATTAGGTTGAGGTCTATTAACATTTTCTAAGTAGATGATTGGTTGTTTTGGAGCGAAAGGTAAATCTAATTCTTGAGGGATTGATTTGAAATTTCGCCAGATTTTAATGATATCTTCTTTGCTGGGAATTTTGTTTTTAAACTTAATATTTACGCACGCTGTATGACCGTCCGAAACTGGAACTCTTGTACATGTTGCACTTATTTGTAATGAATCGTCGTTGATTATTCCTTTGTCTCCAACTTTACCTAAAATTTTTAAAGGTTCTTGTTCCGATTTTTCTTCTTCACCCCCTATATATGGAACAATATTATCGATCATATCTAAGGAAGAAACTCCTGGATATCCCGCCCCAGAAACAGCTTGGAGCGTAGTGACAATCATTTTTTCGACTTTGTATCCTTTCTTTTCAAGAGCATAAATTGGAGTCATGTAACTCTGAATAGAGCAATTAGGTTTTACCATGACAAATCCCTTTGAGAAGCCTCTGTATTTTTGTTGAATAGGGATTATATCTATGTGATGATGGTTGATTTCAGGAATAATCATTGGTACGTCTGGAGTCCATCGATTAGCTGAGCTATTACTTATGACCGGGATACCTTTTTCAGCGTATTTAAACTCGATTGCTTTTGTATCTTTTTTTTCTGGTAAATCCATAGCTGAAAACACGAAGCGTATATCAGATTTTAAGGAAGCAAAATCTTGAACATCTCTTACCATTAAATTTCTTATGTTACCGGGAATCTCTATTGACATCTGCCACTTTTCTTTAACAGCTTCTGCATAAGGTTTACCTGCTGAACGAGGTGACGCTGCAACATCAGTAATTTCAAACCATGGATGTCCTCCTAAAAGCTTTATATAATTTTGTCCAACTATACCCGTAGCTCCCAAAATTCCAATTTTAATTTTATCCGAAGACATATTAATTTGAGTTTATATTATATTTTTAACTTCAAAAATGAGTGATTATTGAATAATTTTATTAAATTATTTTAGTTATATTGTAATAATAAGTTAAAACCAGATGTAAAACCATGCAAAATCAAGATAGAGATTTATTGAAAGAAGCAGAAGAATTAGAAAATCAATCAAAAATTGCAATTAGAAGTAATAATTATGGTTTTGCTATTCAAGCTTTAATGAAAGCTAAAGAAAATTATACAAAAATAGGTTTAACAGGACAGGTTTCAATAGTAATAAAAGAAATAGTTAGGTTGAAAAATCTAGCACAAGACAAGAATGTTTCAGTAACTTTGCCTAGAGAGAAGAACTTCATACATGAGGAAATATCTCAATTTAAAATAAGCCAAGATAAACTAAAGGAAACAAAATCTGAAGATACATCAATATCTGAAGCTAATGGATACCAAATTTTAGAAAATGCACGAACAGTTGCCCTTGAAGATAAATACGACGAAGCTATTAAACTCTATAACGAAGCTTATAGCCTTTTCAAACATCTGAACTCTGAATATGAATGCAAACAAATCTTATTGCAAATAAATGATATTAGAGATTATCATAGATCCGCACAATTACGAAAATCTAAAGGAATCCAACTCAACTTAAGAGATATTGTATCCTTGGCTTCTGCCGAAAAAAGGCGCCAAAAAATACAAAAAGGTTTAGGTGTAAAAAAAGCTCCTAGTGAAATCGCTGGAACTAAGCCAAGAAAACCAAGCGAGCCGGCGAAAACTCCACACAAATTGTTTGAACAAATGAAAATGAGTGAACAAAAGGAAGAGCAACTTAAAAAACAAACTTACTCAAATGTTACAGAGCAACAAAAGCAAAGAAAAATTAAAATGAAAGAAAAGCAAGAGAAAATTCAGATTTTACGAGACAAGAAAATACAAGACGATGAGTTAACTAGTAAAGGACAAGAACTTTTAGAACTGGGTAACCAAAAACTAAAGCAGAAAGAATTCGATGAAGCTAAAAACTTATATACTCAAGCAATTGGGTTATTTACTCAGCTTGGTTGGTACGATCAGATAACTATTTTGAGAAATGAAATACGCAATATTGAATTATATAAGAGAGAAGAAGAATTAAAACTAAAAAAAGCATCGTATAGTAAAATTAAAGAAGAGCAAGATTTCCAAAAAAGGGTTTCAGATGTTTTAAATGAAAAACAAAAAAATCAGGCAAAACAACAAGAAAGACAACGAGCGCTCCCTCCCGAAATTAAGAGCAAGTTAGAAAGGGTGGAATTAGTTCGCACTAAAGCAGATAAAGAAGAGAGCATGAATAATTTCCCTAGAGTATTATCAAGATACCAGTACATCCTTTCATTGTATAATTCTATTCCTAAAGATATTATTAATTTAACAGAAGATATTAGATTAATTGAACAGAAGATAATCGATGTAAAAGCGAAATTGTAATATTTTAGGCTTCTTTTTAATTACTAATTAAAATAATTTTGATTTTGCATGAAGAATCCTTTTTTGTCTTTTTCCCACGTGCCCAATTCTAAAGAACTTTTAGATATCGCGTTCAAAAGAGCTATGAAAAGTAGTGCTCAAGTCTCAAAGAACGCTCCTATTCTGTTAAAGGCAAAAAAAAAAGAGTTCAAAAGAATTAAAGTAGCCATCGAGGAGTTCGTAGAAAGGATTTTAAAAATAATTAAAAAGGTGCCAATAATTGACGCTCTACCTGATTTTTATAAAGAACTCGCCTCTTTGCTGGTAGATGTTGACGAACTAAAACTAACTCTCGGTAGACTTAACGGAATTTTACCGATACTACACCAATTAGAACGGGAATCTTCAAAAAAGCTAAGCCAGATTGAAGCTCCAAAGGACGCTGATCGTATAAGAAGGGCCGCATTTGGTAGAATTTCTTCAATAATCAATAAACAAAATAAAAATCTAGAGTATTTAAATAGTGTTAGAGGGAGATTAAGAGAAATACCTTCAATTGATGACTCTCTGCATTGTATTGTAGTAGCGGGATACCCTAATGTAGGTAAAAGTAGCTTCGTAAAACAAATTTCAACCAACAAAAAAATTGAAGTTCAAGAATACCCATTTACAACCAAA
Source organism: Promethearchaeia archaeon (assembly GCA_029856235.1). Classification (GTDB taxonomy): domain Archaea; phylum Asgardarchaeota; class Lokiarchaeia; order Sigyniarchaeales; family SOKP01; genus SOKP01. The sequence goes on along the minus strand of JAHQWP010000086.1, from coordinate 25,514 downwards.
AAACTAATTATGGGTCATTTTGATATCGAAAGGCGATTTGATAAAATCAAATTACAACTTCTAGATACACCGGGAATTTTAGATCGCCCGATGTCTAAAAGAAACAATATTGAATTGCAGGCAATTCTCGCATTACGATTAATATCAGACTTAATCTTTTTTGTGTTTGATCCTACCCCTGCGTGTGGCTATTCAATAGATTCACAGCTCGATTTGTTTCTTGAAGTTAAAAATAACTTTACAAAAGAAGGAGAAATCCAGATGGTTATCATATTCAATAAAATGGATTTAGCCAGCTCAGAAGAGATTAAATACCTTAGAGATATATTGAATATCACTGAAAAAGATTATTTTTTAACAAATGCCCTATCCGGAGAAAACTTAGAATTGTTAAAAGAATTTTTAACAAACCGTTATAGCACTTAGAAATGAAAATCAAACTCTTGCATTATCTTTAAGATTTTGAGATCTATCAAATACAATTAATATTCACTATCTAACAAGATAGTTTCGTTTAGAAATTTTTATAAGCATAGCTTGAGAAAAGTAATTATGGAAGAATTTAAGATTAATTTGGACAATCTAAAAGTTGACCAATTAGGATTCGTGTTTAAAGATATTGAAAAACAAGCAAAAATTTTCGAAAACATTCTTAATATCCCTAAATTTGCATTAATACCAGAATTTAACAATGTTGTTAAATACAGAGGTAAAGATTCAAATGTGAGAACAAAGATTTGCTTAAGTCACCAATTTGGTATTCAGTTTGAACTTATTGAACATATCGAAGGAGACTGTCTCTACAAAGAATTTTTAGATCAGGGTAGGGAAGGCTTACATCATATAAGTCTATTCGTCGATGAATTAGAACCTAATATTGAATATTTTAAAGGAAAAGGGTATGATGTAGTTTATTCGGGTAGCATAGGAAAACAAAATTGGGTTTACTTTGATACTGAAGAAACGTTAGGAATGTTCCTTGAAATTCAAGAAACAAAGAAAAGGAGAAAGAAAACAAATTAAACCTTTATAAATTCATTTTTTTATATCTTTATTATTAATCCTATATTAGAATTTTCAAATTGTTATAACTGTAATTATGAAACGAATAAATATATTAGGACTCGATATTGGAGGAGCAAATACTAAAGCTGCTTTAATCAAGTTTAAAAATTCAGAAATTTTCGAATCCTTTTCAATTATTGAATACTTTCCTTTCTGGGAAAAAACGTTAAATGAAATTCCTAATATGTTTAAAAGAATTGTAGAGAATTTAATACATAACAATCTAAAATTAGAAGATATTAACTTTATAGCTATTACAATCACTGCTGAGCTCTCGGATGCGTTTCAAACTAAGCAAGAAGGAATACTTACTATAGTGAATGCTCTAGAACAAGTCTTTGAAAAGGGAAAAATGTTCTTTATTAATAATAACAATGAATTCATAAACTTCAATCAGGTTAAATCGGATTCAATTTCAGTTGCAGCAGCGAATTGGGTTTCAACTTCGTTATTTTTAGGTAATTTCGTTCCAAATTGCATTTTAATTGATGCAGGTTCAACTACTATTGACATAATACCGATTTTGAATTCAGTATCTGTTGCTAAAGGAAAGACCGATATAGAAAGATTAATTAACCATGAATTGATTTACACAGGCGGTCTTAGAGCAACAATACCTTCGATTACGCATTTTGTACCCTATAATGAAAAATTGGTTAGAATTTCTTTTGAAAAATTTGCGCTTATTTCTGATGTTCATCGAATTTTAAATAACCTATCTGAAAAAGATTATATCAACGATACTGCGGATAATCGCTCAAAATCTTTAGATAACTGTTACGCTCGCTTAGCAAGAGTGATATGTATGGATTTAGACTCTGTTTCAATAAAAGATTTAGATTTAATCGCACAATATATATACGATAAACAAATTGAGCTAATTTCGAACGATATTCAAGAATTTTTAAGTGATTTAAGCAAAAGACTACCTGAGTTTAGGGACGATCCAAGGTTTGTTCTTACAGGATTATCAGCAGATTTCCTTATAAGAAATACACTACAAAAATTGGGATATAATAATATTTTAGATTATGAGAGAATAACAAACATTCCTGATCATATCAGTTCTTCTGCATATGCTGTCGCGGGAGCACTTTATTTTCAATTATGAAACTTAGGATTTATTATGGATAATAACCAAGCCATTTTCAAAATTGGAGGAAAGATTTTAGAAAACCCTAATAATATTGAATCAACTGTATCTCAACTCACTAAATTATATGAGGAAAATATTCTTCAGAAAATACTTCTCATCCCTGGAGGAGGATCTTATGCTAATTTCATTAGGAAGACAGATGAAGAATTAAAACTTGGAGATGAACTCGCTCATTGGATGGCTATATATTCAATGAATTATAACGGAATAGAACTAAATAGAAAATATCCTGAATTAGAATTGATAGAAGATTTGAAGGACTTTCAAGATTCTAAGAGTATTTTCTGCATCTTTTTACCTTATAATTATCTCCGTAAGAACGATAATCTTCCACATAATTGGGATGTTACCTCCGATTCAATTGCACTTTATATTGCTGTTCAGTTACAAGTTAACAAATGTTTCTTGATTAAGGATATAGAAGGAATCTATGGTATTGATGAAGAAATAATTAAAAAAATTACCACCTTCCAATATATCGAGTTAAAAAAAAACAATAAATTGGCTAGAATCGGATTAGACCAGGCCAGTATTAAAAAATCTAAACCAATTGATTCTTATCTGTTAACTTTAATTGAACAATACGGGATTCCTTGCTTTTTAATAAATGGTAACAAAAATCACCAAAGAATTAGTGAGTTTTTTAATCCCAACATCTCTGATGAAATAAAAATATTTACCAAAATTGTACAAAAATCATCTCCCCCTCTATGAATAACCTCAAATAGTAGATTGTTTTAAACAAAGTTAGAAAGCATATAACTAATATTTTTAAATTTAAAAAGTAAAGTGAAATTATTATGGACATTGAAGAGATGAAAAGTAATGCTGAATTTTTGATAAAAAATGTTAAAGGAGTAGAGATTCCCGGAACTGTTAAAGTAACTATTAGATATAAATCTTTAGTGAGCTTTGCTAAAGTATATGGAATAACTGACCCAAAATATATAGGTTCTGAAGAAGATGGCGTAGTGGCTTGCCATGCATTTGCCAACCATTTCACGATCAAAGCCGTCTACAAATTACTCATAGGATTTCAAGTAGACCAAGATGGTGAACCGAGAGCAATAATGCTCGATCCGGGAAAATTATTACATACTGGGAACATCTATAATTGGGAAGGGTGCGTTGACGTCAAACCTGGTGATAAATTATTTATTACTGGTTCATGTGAAGATGTATGGCTAAATGAGACAAATATGATGTTGTTTTATAAATTCTTAGTAAATGTAAAGAATCAAAATGAAGAACCCGTTTGTAGAGTGGTTATAACTGCGGGTGTTAGAAAAGGAGGGTATTAAAATGGCAAAAATTTCTGATTATAATATCGGTTATGTCGTAAAAGATCAATTTGAGGGCGTTACTCGAGAATTACTGAGAGAATACGCAAAAAGCTCGGGTGACACTAATCCAATTCACACCAGTGATGCTGTAGCTGAACGGGCAGGGTTAAAAGGAATTATAGCACACGGATTATTCTCAACCGGCTTAATCACTAAATTATTTGAAGATCACTTAGAACAAGGAAAATCAGGTAAATTAATAGAGGTTAACATAGAAATGCGGGGGATGGTAAGATGTGGAGATCTAATCATTACAGAAGCAATAGTTAATAGGATCGAAGGAAAAAGAGTTTTTTTTGATGTTGAACAACGAACAATAACAAAGGTAGACATTAAAGATAATAAAGGCAATATTGTAAAGCAATTCGAAGCAGCTGAAAGAGGTTATATATCTGAAAAAGACATCGAAAGGGGTTTAGTTAAAACAAAGGAAGTCCCAGAGGGAATTCTCACCTATCGGGAGAGAGTTTCTACCCCCGGAACTGCAATAATCGAGCTCTCTAATTGAATTCCTCTCTAAATTTGTAATTATTTAACCTCATTTTTTTTGTTTTTCTTCTCATTAATTTTAAAATAACAGAATTTATGTTAATAGTGAAAAACATTTTTAAACATCAACAACAAAAAGATAATTGGATTAATAATTGAATTACAATATTGTAGACTCTTGACTATTATAAACCTAGATATAAAAAAAGTTGAGGATTTGATTTTAAGTGGTAGCTACGAAAAAGCAGCTGGTGAACTTTTTGAAATTATTGAAAACCCTGCCAATTCCGATAAAGAACTAATTTATGACAGTTTAACGTTGTTGAATAAAATCTGTGATAAATCTCCCGCAATTTCATTAAGAACTGTTAAAAACTTAGCTAACACGATAAACGATCTTAATTCTTGGGTTAGACTAGTTTCATTAGAAATTCTTTACCAAATAACTATGTATCGGCCAAATTTACTAATTGATCTAATGCAGGAGATTAGATTACGAATATTTGATCAAGAATCTTCTATTAGACGTTTAGCAGTTAAGATTATGGGAAATTTAATTCTCTCTTTACACATCGATAGAGAGGAATTACAAAACATTATTGAAGAGTTTACAGAGAAATTAATGGATAACGACTGGAAAGTTAAGCTTCAAGTAATTAAAACGCTTAAAAAAATCTTGAATCAAGATTTTACGAAGATCCGCGAGTATGAACCATTACTATCGATCATTATTGTCAACTTAAGAGACGAAGATGACGATGTTGCAAGATCGGCAGCAGAGCTGCTAAAAATTCTTGGGACTTACTTTTTATCTAAAGAAAAAATAACTTATGTTCTATTAAATCTTCTTTACAACGAAGAATCCCGGGTTAAGGAGCTAATAATTTGGTTATTCGGAGAAATTGGAAAAGAAAAGTCATCCGAAATTATCCCAATTATTCCAAAGTTGATAAATCTTTTAAAAGAGAATAATTATCGCATCCAACTCCGTGTTATTGATTCTCTCGTAACGATAGCAGAGAATAATTTTGATCAAATTTGGGCAAACTTAATTACTGCTCTCTATACTGGTGATTCTGAATTTAGAAATACAGTTATTAACGCTCTTTACCACCTATGTCAGAGTAATATTATTGAAATTTTCAATTATATTTTTGAAGAATTTGAAAATCCATCAGAAAATGTCAGAGGTGGAGTCGCACTCGTTTTCAAGCGCCTTTACGAAGAGTATCAAGTAGAAATTGAAAATGAGATTACGAAGATTTTATATACTCTAGAATCAAAGTATTGGCGGGAACGAAAAAAAACAATTAGCCTACTCCGAAATATCTGTTTTATATTAGAGAGTCAAAAAGTTGCAGTCTGGATTTTTATTGAATTGGAGAAAAATTTGAAAATTGAAAATGATCCAGATGTCAGTGAGGAAATTCTTTATACGATAAAGAATATTAAAGCGAACTTTCAAAACATTGATGATATAATTCAAGAAGTCAACGAAGATCTTGATATCTTTCATAAAAAAATTCAGGAGTTTCAAAAAATACCCGCTCAATTTCGGGAAAAAATGTCTAAATTCATAAAAGAATTCAAATTTCACCAAACCGAAATAGAGCTAGATAAGATATATCGTAAAATCCTAAATAAAATAAAGAAATTTAACAAAAGATTAAATAAATTCGAATACAAAAGGTTAGCTTTTAATCTAATTGAGGATTGGGAAGAAACTAAAGTCACGATAATGGACGAGCTCAGCATTATTAAGGCTTTCATTTCCGAAGTGTTTGAAGAGAAAAAGGAAGAATTCACCATAAATTTAAAATCAAGAATTAAACTTTTAGAAGATCGCATTAGTATCTTGTCAGCTCAATACGAAGATATACAGGATTATAACTTTCTTGGTCATTTAGATGATTTAATAATAGAAAAGGTTGAAAGTGAAGAAATTGAGGAGAAATTCACCCAGATTACGCAGCTCCGAAATTATATGTTTAAACTTGATGACGATATTCGTGATATATTAGTAAAAAATGTAGAATTTAACGAGATTTTTAAAACTCTTCTAAGTAAATGGGTTGGTTTCAAAATTGAACTTCAAGAATTTCTAAGCGATTTAGACCGGAAAATCAAATCCACAAAGGATAAACTGGTAGATGAACTCCAACACTCTAATGGTACTGATGATACTCAGAAATTAAACTTACTCTCTTCAGTATTATTTCAAGGTCATATTCAATCAATTATAACACAAGGAATTGAAGGTCTTAAAAAATTCAACAATAATTTTGATAATATAAAAGCAAAATTAGAGACATTACTAAAGAAAAGCGAATTCTCAGATGCTAGAAAGCTAATAGAGATGAATACTAATCAAATTCAAAATTATATTGAAGAATATGAAAATCAAATTGATAACCTAGTTGGCAAAATAACCGAAGATAATAACGTGTTTAATCTTTTTGCGAGACCATCAGTAAAAAAGTTCATTTTAGCGAAAAATATGTTGATAAACAAATTAAAAACCTTCACCGAGAAAAGTAACGACGAGCTTATTCTGAATCAAATTAACTATTATCTTGATGTCATAAATCCTATTAACTTAGAAAATCTCGCTTCGTATATCGACATGGACATTAATATTTTGAAAGAAAAGGTTGTAAAATTCGTAAATAAAAATAAACTCAATGCTCGAATAATAAAAGATGAGCTGTATTCACCAAAAAGAGAAGACATCATTGAGCCAAGAGAAATCCTATTTTTCAAAAACATAAAAACTCTTGGAAATAAAATTTTTTTTAACTTCAAACTAAATAACCCAACAAATCTACTATTTTCAGATTTACAAATCTCGCTTAAAACACCTGAGTACCTTAGTTTTATTCGTGAAGAAAGTTTCCCCAAGTATCTCTATTTAAACGAACTAAAACCCGGAAATGTGTTTAAATTTAATTACATCTTAAAATTAAAGCATAAAATTGAAAAAAATTTAGCTGATCCTTCAGTTGACGAAGTCAACCTTGATATTTATTATAAGGATCCTTTTGACATCGCTCATAAAATAACAAAGAAGATTGATTTGTTATTGCCTTAGCAGTATAGGATTCCAGCTAAAATACAACAAACTAAAAGATTGATCTTTTTCTACCCTAATATTTTATTTATCAAATTTGATAATAAGTTCTATATATTTATCGAAAAAAATAATAAATATAATCGAAAAATTAAATAAACTTTAATCCATACCAAAATCATAGTAGAATTAAATAAAAACGATTATCTCAAAAAGCGTGAGGTGAATGACAGAAGAAAAAAAGGCTTATCGATTGACAAAACAAGTTAAAATCTATGGTTGATCATGTAAACTTGGTGCAAATCAATTAGAACAATTACTGGAGAAAACTGGTTTAAAAGGATTAATCGAAGATGCTGCTATTGTTCCCGTCCCAAATACTGACATGGTTCAAGTGAAAAGTATAGACATCTTTACACCAATTATCGACGAACCAGAAATAATGGGTCAAATCGCTGCCTGTAACGTTACAAATGACATCTTTGCGATGAATGTTCCGGATGTTTCAGGAATGCTTGTGTTCCTGGCTATAAATAAAAACACTCCAATGCATATCGCCGAAGGAATTCTCCGAGGAATTAACAAGTTCATGGAACAAAAAATAAATTCTAAGGTAGTAGGAGGACATACAATTTATAGCGAATGGCCTCTTATTGGTGGAGAAGCGTCTGGTTTTGTAAATAAAAACAACTTAATCCGGAAACACGGGGTGAAAAAAGGAGATAAATTAATCCTAACAAAACCTATCGGATTACAAGCAATTATGGCAGCGTATAGGTTACAGAAAGATTTTCCGGATATGCTGGAGGAATATTCATCGAATGAGCTCAATAATTCTATTGAATTAGCTATAAATCTTATGACAACATCTAATCAAGGCGTGGTAAAAACGATTTACACGTATGACGATTTCTCTTTTATTCACGCTATGACTGACGTCACAGGCTTTGGGTTGAGTGGGCATTTAAAGGAGATGCTTCAAAAATCAAGATTATCTGCGATTATTGAAACTATTCCTTCAATTAGGCTCTCGAAAAACCTTTCTGAAGAATTAGGATACGCTTTTGACAGTTGTTTGTGTTCTGAAACGGCTGGTGGTATGTTATTAGCTATCGATCCGAGCAAAGTAGAGGACTTTTCTAACGCGCTCTCTAGTAATGGCATTTCTAATTGGACTGTTGGAACAATTGATAACAAAGAAGCTGAACTTGTAAGGATATCGAAAAAAGTAGAACAGATTGAAATAACCAAAATATAAAGACGTCAATGAAATAAGCTGAAACACATATGTGGGTGCTTATTGAGAATACTGTTGCACAACGGCGTCAATTTTTCATCAATATTGTTTTCTCTCATTATATTTTAACAGAGTACTAAACTGTTTTAATTAATTTTTTAAAAAAAATTAAGTGAAAAAACCTTTAGATTTAAAAAGTTAAGAGGAAATTTTCAATAGAAACTCAAGCTTAAGTTTATATTTCCTCGTTTTCTTCATATACGAAAAGAAAAAAAATTAAAAATATGGATAAGGATAAAGAATTTTATAAAATTCTCGAAGTCGGAGAAGACGCCTCTGAAGAAGAAATTAAACTGGCTTATCGGAGATTAGCGAAAAAATATCATCCCGACCTAAATAAAACCGATTCTGAGGCCAAAGAGAAATTTATTAAACTTCACGAAGCCTACGAAACGCTAAGCGATCCTCAGAAAAGAAAAATCTATGACCAGGCAGGTTACAATCCAAGAAATATAGACTTGAGCGATATGCTTTGGAGAAATAATCCTACCCGATTTAGGGAGATTTTAAGACAAATATATTCGAACTACTATAGAGCTCCATATGTTAAACCTCCTCCTGAAGGAATGTATACCTAGCATTATTCGTTTTTTTGATAAATTTTCTAACGTAATTAAAGCACTTCCAATTTGGACTCGGTCCAGTTTCTGAATTGGAATGACTTCGAATTTCATATTTAATCTATATATTTTGAAAATAAAAAATAAAAAGAGAAAAAAAAATTAAAAACTCATAAATCTTGGATCAAAACTTGCGAATCATTTTCGTTCCCTAATTTTACCGTTTAAACTCAAGATTATCTCTCTAATTTCGTCTAAAGCTTTATCTGCTAATTCATCTCCATTTTCAACATTAAAACCAGTTATTGAGATTTCTACTTCTAATGATAATCCAATTCTGGGGTGAGTTTTAATCCATAACTGTGGATATTTTTCCTCAAGTTTAGTGGTATATGGAGCTATTTGTGATTCCCCGATCCCCATAAAAAATAAGCCTTTTTCGACAAATTTTCCTCTCTTCTCTTTTAAAATTGGTTTAACGACATTTAGAAAAATCGCTTTCATTTCTGAAGGGACGCCTGGCAATACGAAAATATCTATTTGTCCTTCTTTTAATTTAACACCAGGAGCAGTTCCTCTTATATTTGGCAGAGGTATAGATCCTTGAGGTAGATAACTCATTTTCTCTCTTTCTTTTGTCATACCTTCAAGTTTTAGGATGCCCTGTTTGTGAGCGTTTTCGTAGGCTTTTTTGATAGAATTATAAGCGTGTTGATTTAACTCTAATTCTCGATTTAAACCCTTTGCTATACCTGCTAATGTCATGTCGTCAAATGTAGGACCGAGACCTCCTGTTGTAATCACCATATCTGGATTACGCTTTATAATTGCTTGAAATGTCTGAGAAATAATCGCAATATCATCTTCGATAGTTGTAATTCTTTTTAATTTATGTCCGTACTTAACTATGCGTTTAGCCATCCAATTTGAATTAGTATCTAGCGTCTTTCCGATGAGGATTTCGTTTCCAATTACTAAAATTTCAACTTCCATAATGCCATCCAGATTTGTTCAATTGTAGAAAACCTATTTATAATAATTCAAAGTAAAATAATATTATTGAGATTTTTAAATTGGAGTTGATAGTTTGAAAGATAAAGATCACGTTATGCAAAGGAAAAGAACCTATAATTCTTTATGGCGTTTGTATTTCATGTATTACTTTATCGGAGGATTCATTCCAGTAAATATAGAAAACTTATTAGTAAATTTACCAGGAACAACTAATTTTGGTATAGGGGTTGTAGTTGCGAGTTCTTTACTAATAGGATCCATAAGTATTCTTATTTTTGGCTATTATGGAGGTAGATTATCGGAAAAATTTTCAAGAAAAAAAATTCTATCAATTACCATTGCTATCTGGATCGTAATGTATAGTTTAGTCCCTTTTTCCGTGAACTATTTCTTTTATCTTACATGCATTATAATTGCTTCATTTGGCGGAGGAGCCTTCTTACCAATTAGCTTTTCAATAATTAGTGATTTATACTCACCCACATCTCGAGGTCAGAAGTATGGAACTATGCAGCTAGGATTAATGTTAGGTAATGGTATAGGAATAATTTTTGGGGGATTATTAGGGAATTATACAGGTCCTATTGGATGGAGATTTGCATACCTTATCGGCTCATTGTTCGCGTTAATAACCCTCATATTTTACATTCTTAGGGGATTTGAACCAGAAACGGGTAAAGCAGAACCAGAGCTTAAGAACTTAGAAAAAGGTGTAAAATATGATTATAAAATTACTTTCAATAATCTAATTCAGTTGTTCAAACACAAATCTGTGATCGGAATTCTAATATTTATCTTATGTCAAGGAATTTCTGCATCTACTCTTGGTACATGGGGGATTTTTTATATAACGACTAAAATAATCGCAGAAGATCCCGGCCTTATTGCGACTACTCTTTATCTTATAGCGGGTATTGGTTCACTTCCAGGATCTATTATTGGAGGTAAATTAGGTGATTCCTATGCTGAATCAGGAAAGCTTAGAGGGAGAGTATTAATTCCATTTATAGGCATATTATTAGGTGTTACTCTATTATTTGGATTTTACTTAATCCCATTTTTTACATCAACTACAATAGCGATCATTTTCTCTTGGATATTTTTCTTAGCTTTAGGCTTCATTGGAAATTTTTTAGCTAATTTACATCAAGGCAATACTTTTGCAATTTATTCAGAAGTAACTGTACCAGAATTAAGGAGTACGGCAAATTCTTTCAACGGATTAATGGCTAATTTTGGTGCGATAATTGGAAACCTTCTAATCTCATCGTTAATCGAAAGTAATCTGGCTTATTTACCACTTGCAATATCTTTAGTATTAAGTGTTCAAGTAGTTGGAGGTTTTTTCTGGCTAATACCTTACTTCTCGTATCCTAGGGAATTTAAGGAACTCAGAGACTTAATGAAAAGAAGAAAGCTCGAACTGGATGGGAGAACTCATTAAATATGTCATAAAAAGAAAACCTTGAAATGATGTGTAAAATTTTAAAAATTGATATATGACGATAGAAATTGATGATGCCGGCACCGGCGACTTAGTTGGAGATGCGTTTATTGGGTTTTATAGAAAGGATATGAATAAGCTACTCTTTAAAGCTCTGCCTGTAGATTTGTTCAAAGGAAAAAATTGGGAGGACAAAATGCCCTTAAAAAAAACCGTTGAACTCGTTAGAGAGGGTTTGGAAGAACTAAAATTTGATAAACAGAAAGAAAAAGTGTTGTTATGTCGAGGAAATATCTTTGATGATGTAAGAGCTTACTTTATTGAAGAAGGTATCCTATACGAAGACGCAATTATTGAGGGGAAACTTCAAGATGCTGTTGAAATGAGATTAGTTAATCATTTAAGACACGATTTAGGAATTAGGTCAAGAAAATTAACTATTAAAAGCGGTGCAAAACGCTACTTTGTTCTTTTCAATTGGGTTTCTTACGATTTCTATAGGAGAGAAAAACACGTTAAATCCGGATTTAAGAAATGGAATACGGTTTGGCGAGAAAGATGTATTGAGAAGTATGAAGAAATTAAAGCAAATAATAGAAGAAATTCCTACTGATTTATTCTACCTTATCTTAATTTCTTCTTCATCATTACACTCCTCACTATACCAATTCCAGTAAGGCTTATAAGAACTCCACCCGTTAAACTCATACTTAGTAAAATAGTATTTCCTAGAGATGTTGAATCCATAACTAAGTTCATTTCTTCTTGTGCTAAATATGGCATCACAGTATTTCTAAATTTGGGTAACCACGAGAGAAGCATTGCCATTTCATCATCTTCTAAGTGATTTGCCATCATTAGACCATAAACTGTAGCCGATTCAGGATTTTCTACTGCGTAAAACCATTCTTCTAATCCTTTTTTAGATACCAAGGAGAATTCATTCGAAGCATTCCATAGAGATCTTGCAGACTCAAGAGACATATTGGATGGAATTACAGGTGAGTTTTGATCTTGATAACCCACCTCAAATCCATATACCGTAGTAACTTTTAAATCAAGAGGGAATCCAAAAGGATATAATGCCCTCCCATCCGCAGTACCGTTTGCCCAAACCTCTAAGAAAATGACTCTAGCATATTCGCTTAAGGACATGCCTTCCCCATCTGGAGGAGGAAGGGTGATTAAAACCGGAACTATATCCCATTTAAACGATTCATTCCACAACCATTCTAAAATCATATCGATTTGATAAACTTCTAAGTTAAATTCAATTCTTAACTCTTCCTTGATTGTAGAGTTTTCCGCAGCTACGATCCATTCAATTATTCCCGTGTCATTGGTGAGAGATTTTTCGTTATTATCGTCCCATAGGGCATTTATTGAAGATCTAGATATATTAGATGGATATACGCGTCCAACTTCAAACCCAAAAAGTGGTTCTTCTATTTCATCAAGAATCTCACTGAAATCATATCCATCTTCATAAACTGTACAATTAGCCCATTGGTCATAGAAATACATTTTTGTAATATCCTTAGTGTCCAAACCAGTATATTCTGGCATAACGACTGACATATTAGCGACAATCATTGGAATTGCAATGGGGACAAAATAATCCTTGTAATAATCAGATAATTTAACTAATTGATTCCATGTAGCGTTATATCCTGTAACTAATTCTTGCTCTAATGTTGAATTTCCTGTAGCTTTTTCACATAATTCAATGAACTCTAAAACGCCGGTTCCCATAGTATTATTACCTACCAGACCTGGGAGCGTATCTGTTCCTTCTATAAGTCGAAATTTAGCATTACCATACCAAAGATTTTGTTGGTAATATTCTGATATGCCTTTAATTGGCGGATAACCCATCCCATTTAGAGAGGAACTGTAAGTAACTGGAATAATCAAAACCCAATGTATCCATTTATCAAAGAGCATAGTTAATGGAACCACTCCTAATACTGGTTCAGTATGTAATGTCATGTTTATTAAAAACATGAAAAATGTTGCGTTAACTATTGCCTCTAACTCTGAAAGCCCTTTTTTTCTAATATCTCTCAAGCTTCTTGGAATTCCTAATTCAGCAATCATAGATTCAACCAACGGAAGTGCCTCTTCTTCAATACCTAATAGACCCTCGTCAATAGAACTCTCAACCATATCGTTAATAGATGAGTTGACGAAAAATCCTCCTGCTATTAATCCAGTACCTAATGCTAATAACACAACTGTGGTGATGATTATTTTTCTAGACATCTTTATCTACCATAATAAATTAAAATTATTTTACTGAGTTATTTTTCGTTTTCTTTTTACTATTATATTACTTGCCAGGCCCACTAATCCTAGACCAATGGAAATTCCTCCCCCAATTACCATTCCAAGCTCAATTGAATTAGCAAATGTTGTTGAATCTGATGGTAAATTCATTTCTTCTTGAGCGAGATATGGCATAACATTATCTCTAAACAATGGTAGCCAACTTAGAACCATACTCATTTCATCGTCTTTTAAGGAATTAGCAGATTGTAGTTCAATAGCAGCTAAGGAAGTAGGATTTCCTAACGCTGAAAACCATTTGCTAAGGCCTATTTTGTTTACTAATGAAAATTCACTTGAAATGTCCCAAAGAGCCTTTGCTGAATCAGTTGACATATTGGTTGGCAGTACAGACATGTTTTTTCCCTGATAACCCACTTCAAATCCATAAATTACACCAGCTTCTAAAGGAAGTGGAAACCCATAAGTATAGAGAATCTCACCTTGTACAGTGCCGTTTGCCCACTGTTCCCGTAATAATTTTTTCGCAAATTCTGTAATATTCATACCTACTCCCTCTGGAGGCGGGAGTTTCATAAGCTCCGGGACGATGTTTTCCTTAAAAGATTCTTCGAATAACCAATAGAAAATCATGTCGGTTTGAGTTTGAGTTAGATTAAACTCATTCATTAATGTATTCTTAATTGTGAAGTTTGTATATGCAGTAATCCATTCTTTAATTCCGGTGTCGTTTGTTAAAGCATTAGCGTAATTGATATCATCAAAGAGCGCATAAGCTACTTGTCGAGTAATATTAGATGGTGTTACACGACCTACTTCGAATCCTACAAGAGTTTCATTTATCTCATCAACCATTTCACTGAAATCAATTCCTCCTTCGTACAAAGTCTCATTTAAAATTGTTCCGTTTGCCCATTGTTCCATGAATAAAGCGTTTGCAATAGCATTTACTGAATTAAGTCCTGCTAATGATGGCATATATTCCACATGCATACCTAATGAAATTATTGCGGGAATTATAAGGTCGATTAAATAACCGTTTATATACTCTACTAATTTTGTTAACTGACTCCAAGTACAATTATAGTTTTCTTGCATTGTCATGTTTAAATTAGGTGTATCACTTGAATTAGCTGCGTAATATTGCTCTAAAAATAAAGCAACCCCCGCCCCTGTTGAAGTATCATTTAGAAAACCTTGAATGCCTGGAATATAACCTGGTATTGTGGTACTATTTCCGTATAATATCCTATGTTGGGCATCTTCAGTAAAATTAAGTGGTTGAATATGATATTGTGAGATACCGCTAAAAAAAACCCAAACTCCAACAGTATCATTATTGAAGAAATTTTCCATACCTATAGCAGGGTAAAATGAACCTAAGACATCACCACCGAGGATAGCCATTACTTCAATTAATACTGCAACAAAAGTAACCTCGACCATGTCTTCTACGACTGAGATTCCTAAATCTCTAATACCTCGAAGTGCTTGAGGTATTCCCATCTCTTTGATCATTGGCTCGATTAGTGGAATCGCTTCTTCTTCAATCCCTAGAAGACCATCATCAATAGAATTTACAACGTTATCATTAATATAATCCTCAATTAAAATACCTCCCGGTACTAAACCCGAACCTAATGCAATTAGCACAACTGAGATAACCAATATTTTTTTAGACATTTTTTTCACCTTGACAATTAATGATCAAAAATAGTGATCACATTTATATATTAAATTTTGACAAATTAATATATAAATCTTTCTTTTGAAAGATATGGAACAAAATTTGAAAACTTTTTGATAGGTGATAGACAGTTACGTCAGACAAAAAAGCGTCAATTAATCACGAACTTAAGATTTTAGAATGTGTAAGGGATAATCCCGGAGGAGTAACTGCTTCAGATATTGCTAATTTTACGAGATTCTCGAGAAACACAGTATCTAAATATGTCTCTATCTTGGAACTTAAAAAACAAATCTTTAGTAAGAAGATTGGAGCCTATCGGCTATATTTTACGACGAAAAGAAATTATATTCCCCTTGAGTTAGCCATTTCTTATTATAAAGCGCTCATCTCTCGCTTTAAAAAATATATCCCTGATACGGGAGGTTTAGCTAAGAAGATCGGGAAAGAAGCAGTAGCAGATATAAAGTTCACCTTTGGCCCTAGCATCTATAAGCAAATGAAGAGTCTGAAAGATAACCCTATTTCAAGGGTACATTTAGAGAGTTTTAGAAGTTTTTATCCTGTATACGACCCATTCTCCCCCGAAATTGAAATTTCAATTGTGAATATCGATACCAAAGGAAAAAGTGCTACTTTTCGGTTTAAAAATTCTCCATTTCTAAGTGAAACAAAAGATTTTGATTACCATATTTATATTATATGTGGAATTACTGAAGGTATTCTAGAAAGAGAATTAAAAACAAATGTTTTCTGTGAAATTAAAGAGATCCATCCTTCAGATAAGAAAGAGGATGCGTACTTTGATTTAATTATTAAATTGAATTAAAACAATTTCTATTTGTTATCTTATAAAATAAGTGAGATTATGAAGATTGTAGTATTTGCACCTCATCCTGATGATGAAATTTATGGAGCCGGAGGATCTATCTTAAAATGGATGGAAGAAGGGCATGATGTACATATTGTATATGTTACAGATAATCGTGCACTAATAACCTGGGGGAAAAAGAATAACCAAATAATACTAGAAGAAGCGAAAGAATATCTTGATTTGAGTGAGGAAGAAATCGGTGTAGTATGCTTAAAAGAAGCTGAAAGTGTCGCTAGAGCATTTGGTTTTCCGGATAGCAATATTCACCTATTTAAATTCCACGATCAAGATGCAATGAACCAAATACATAATGGAGTGAAGTTATCTAAAGACATTATCAATGATGCACATAGAATAGTTATACCCAGTGACAATAACAATCATCCAGATCATCAAGCCACGCATAGTATGGCTAAAAGCGCAGCAATAGAACTGAACCTTGCATATGCAGAATTCTATGTTTACGCTATTTATAATGTGATGAAAGCCCCAATGGAAATGCAAAAAAAGGAGAGGATCGCCGATTACAGGTTAAAAGTTTATGAAATTATGAAACTTTATAAAACTCAACTCTTGTTTAAGGACACTAGGCTTGGTTGGCAAACATTAACAAGAAAACGATCTGAAAGATTTGGTATCTTTTCCTTAAAGGACGCTGGAAAGTTTTATAATTTCTAGTAGAAAAAACCGAACATTATTTTAAACTAGAACCACATGTGGGACAAACTTTAGAATTAGCTGGGATTTCACTGCCACACGCAAAACAAATAATTTTAGTCTTGGCTGAAGGTGACTCTGGTTCTTGTCGACTTTGAACTTTAACTTCTTTATCGTCATGCGTAAATACACTCATATCATGATCCTGACTCAACATTTTTTTAACATAGTCTTTATCGTGAGGAGTTATAATTTCAAAATCTTCTGCAGGTTTAATTTCTTTAAAACCTATAGGCAGATTTTTGATATCACTGTTTTCAATAATTTTAACATCCTTGATATCCCTTGATGTTTCAATATCATCAGAAAATGTTGGGCTTTCAGATGTTTCAGAATGTGTAAATTCCTTCTCTTCTTGATCTGGTTCTCCACTTGATTCTACTTCAGATGGTTTTGATGGAGTGATAAATTCCTGTTTTGGAATCTGTGCTCTCTCTTTTTGACCGTATATTTTTGATTTAAGATCTTTAATGTGGTTTATTATTTGTTTAGTTTTTTCAATAAGCATTGATTTGTAATACACTTCGATCTTGGGCGCTTTAGAAGCGTTCAAAGCCATTTCAGAGATATCTAACCATAGATCGATGGCTTCTTGAAATTGCTTATGTTTTTCTAAACCATTTGCCTTAGCAACTTTGTAACTTAGTTCTTGGTTGAATTTTGCGATATCCATTATTAAACAAAATGCAATTTTAATTAATTCTCAAAGTTATCAAGTTAATTCAACTATTTATAATTGCTAATATAAGGATATGTATAAAAATTAATAATGGGAATTTTTATTACATTATTAAAGAAAATACGATTCAATCATATTCTATGTCATTAAGACCTTTTTCTACTACTGAATTAACTAATTTAAAAGAAGCAATTGAACGAAACGGATTTAGTCTAAAGGGAACTATTGAGAATTATTTTCGATACAGCGTTAAAAAAGACAAATTGATCCTTTTTACGATAAAATTTCCGGTTTCGCTACCATTAAGACTTAATTTTCCATTTGAAGTAGTGAGTTTTCGTATTTCTCTCGCTTTTAAATTATGGGATTTAAATCAAAATACGAATAAAGTTATAATTTTTATATTGAAAATGTTGCGAGATCTAGCCCTCCAGATCTCCCTAGAACATAATTTTCCTATCAAGGGCAAGGAAACTCATTTGCTCGATCTATTAAATCAGCTTATGCCTGAAACTATCGCTGATGAAAATGACAGTAGATGGTTAAACCGTGTCCGAATATCCCTTATGAACAAACGGATAACCTTCGAAGAATTTGACAATTTATATACAAACAAGATTGTAAATGTTCTGGAAAATACTAGGTTAAAACCCACCTACAAACTACCTTGGGAATTAAAAGATGGTGTACCTAAACTTAGGACATCGGAAACATTGTTTTTCTCTAACGACGAAGAATTTGATGAGTTTTTCATATTTGAAAAAGGATTTTTCACATTCTTCAAGGATTTAGAATATAATAAATTCTATATTAGGTCCTCATTTGATTCCTATACCCCCTATATTTTGCACTCTTTATTTAAAGAAACTGATTTTAGACTCGAAACTTATGTTGAGAACTGGATAAAATTTTCCAGAATGATGATTAACTCAATATTAGAAATAGTCAGTCTAGCAAATATTAACCAAAATGACTTTATTAATTTTAATCCTAAAAACGAGTTAGATACAGATGACTTTGAATTTGAAAGTAATAACTTTCCTTTTTCTGCTTTGCATTATGAAAGCTTAATGTCAAAGGGAGATTTATACCAAATCCACAATGATTTATTTAATACACCACCATCCAATTTTGAAGTAATTAAATCTATCAACTCATATATCGACGCAGAACAATTAATTAAAAATTATCGGTTTGATGAAGCCACTCAACTTTTAAACAATTCTTTAAAAATTTTCAATAAAAATCGCCAGAAAAAAGTTGTAGTTTCAATTCTATTAAAATTAAGAGAAATCGCTTTTTTACTGAATCACGATGATGTTGCTTATAATTATTTACAGACTGCATTAGGTGTAGCCAAGTCCGGAGAAGTACCAGTAGATTACATAATAAAAATCCATTATTATTTAGGAAAGAGATATTTTAAAATAGAAAAATACGATAAAGCCTTATCTCATTTCAATATCATCGTTAATTTTTTAGAAAATGAAGAGCCATCGTTAAATAAAGATGAATTTCTCGGTATGGCTTACTTGTATCTAGGTCTAATTAATGAAGCGCTTAGTAAGTTAGCTGAAGCTAAGACTAATTTCAAAAATGCATTTCAATTAGGAAGTAATTCTATTAAAGTGAAGTTAAGTTACCATCTAATGCGAGCTAAAATCTATAAAGCAAAAGGTAACTTATCCCAAGCTCAAAAACTCCTGAGAGCTGGCATCGATTCGGTAGGCATAAATTTTGACGAGAAGGAATTTACTCCTATTCTTTATGACTTAGTTTTAGAATTAGCGGAGTTCTATATACATCACAGAGTTGATTCAAAGAAAGCACTGTATTTAATGAAGAGTATTGAAAACCAGCTTTCTCTCAATTTAAAGAAAATTCACGGTATCCGGAGATCTATTAGATGGAATTTATTAATGTGTGATTACTACGATATATTAGCCCGTGATAGTGATAATTCAACTCACTATTATCAACAAAGCCAATTATTAATAAACCAATTAAAAAAGATTGGAGTAATTGCTTAAACCTTTTTAAAAGAAGTTAGCGTTTATAACTTGCCCGCTTGGCTCCAAGAGAATCTTTTTGTCCTCCGTATTGACCTTTATCAATCCTCTGAACATAAAGTTCGCGAAATCTCATTCTTGGGGGTTTTTTCTTTTTTGAATTTACTCCCGTTCTTTCAATTTTAGGAGTTTGTTGTTTTACTTTTCCAGCTTTAGTTAAACTTCCATGAGAACCTGGCATATTTTATGTATCTCCTTTAAATTTTGTTGTTTAAACTATAAAACTTTATTTAATTATAGATTATAATATCAATAAATCATTATAAGCTCTTAAATTTTGTTATTATCACGACTAAAACTAAATTTAAAGTAAAAATTGGACTCCATTATTTTTATAGATTCAGCATTAATTCTATTTTATAGAAGAGCATGTAAAATTATATATATAAATTTGGTCTTATTATGTCTGAAAAAGAATATAAAGATGAAACGCATAAAATAGCAAAAACTATTGACAAAAAAATCCTCTATGGGGAAAACGAATATACATGCTTCGCTTGTGGAGAAAAAATCAAATTTGGTGCAAAAATTTGCCCTTATTGTAATACAGCACAAGAAAAAAATGAATCAATATTAAAATAATAAAATCTTACTAGTAATAAAAACTAATTAATACAAAATCAAAACATTCTCAAATGAGTATCCGAGATTACAATCGCAAGAGTTTTTCAGTAATGACGGGAGTTCTTGTCTTTCTATCTCTTTTATTTTTTACTATTGGGCTTTTGTTGGAAATTGGTATCATTCTGATGATAATTTTTCCAATCTTTATTTTTGCTTTAATTGGGTTACTAATATATCGCTATTCTGGAGAATCTAAAAAGTATTGCCCTCGTTGTAACGTCCCAATTAGTATTTATACTGAGTATTGTCGTAACTGTGGGCTTAAACTAATAAATAAATGTCCAAATTGTAATATCTACACAGATGGAAAACTTAATTATTGCGATAATTGTGGATATGAGTTTCCAAAATATGAAGGAGAGAAATTACCGTTTGAGTATAAAGTATATGAAGAGGGAGACCAAGTACCCGAAAAACCAAACTTTTGCCCCACTTGTGGAGCTTCATTGAAAAATGCTGAAAATCTTAGATTTTGTGAATTTTGCGGCTCGAAAATTGTCTAATCCCTAAAGTTCAAAAATTTTTTTAATCCTAAATTATTTAGACATTTCATAAAACTGAAATAAAATGAGTAATTAGAAGATTTAATAATTAGTCGATATAATAAACAAATTATTTTACGCCACAATTTTTTAATTTATAACATGGGGACGTGGCGAAGCCCGGTATAACTTTGCCGTTTCGGTTCAAAGTGCTGATCGCGGCAGGCTCCAGACTTGTTGGTCACCGGTTCAAATCCGGTCGTTCCCATTTTTTTAAATTTTTTTTCTTAAACTGTTCAAATATATCTTCTGAGTGATATATTTGTGCGTGAAAGACTTGTTTCACGATCAAAAATGTCTAAATTAAAGTAATAATTGATATGAACAAAAAAGATTTAAAATTAAATTTTTAATAGAATTTCTTTTTCTTCCGATTATATTATCATGGCACTAGTTAATCAAACAAAAATAAAAAATAAAAAATATAGAAGTGAAAAACAGTGGTTTAGGGGCGCTTATTCTAGATATAAAAATTCTAAACATATTCCTCCAATTCTATACTTTGATATAGGATTCAACCCTCATTTATACTCTCTCTTGATCTCAATTCCAGAAAAAACGAATTGTTTCGTGAGGTCAGACTTCTTCACCCTCAGAATTAATATATCCCTCTTAGAATTTTATAAGATTTTATTATATTCTTTTCCTTTTACGGATAATTAATAGTAGGATTACTACACCTATCACTGCTCCTCCACTAATAACCGAAATTAAAATAATCAATTCGAAAGGAATTCCATCGTCTTCACCACAATCATTATTTTCAAAAACATTAAATTCAGAGTATTCATCTTCATGGATACAAACATCATTCCCGATTAAAGTATTGAGCGAAAAGATATTCGAATCACTATCATATAAATCTATCCCATTTGTATTGTAATTTGCCGTGTTTTCCGAGATTGTGCTATTATGCCCTCTAGCTAAACCTATCCCATCTTCTTCGTTATTATTTGCGGTGTTTCCCGAAACGGTGTTATACTCACTAATAGTTATATATATCCCATCATCCTCGTTATTATTTGCGGTGTTTCCCGAGATTGTGTTATGAGTGCTTCTTTCTAAAATTATGCCATAATTATTGTTGAAATTAAATGAGTTTCCCGAAACAGTGTTATAATCAGCATTGAATAGAAAAATCCCGTGGTCCATGTTATCGTTTGCGGTGTTTCCCGAGATTGTGTTATTATTACCTCTGTTTATAAATATTCCATAAAATTCGTTGTAATTTGCGGTGTTTCCCGAAACGGTGTTATAATTACTCAGATGTATAATTATCCCATATTCAGTGTTGTTATTTGCGGTGTTTCCCGAGATTGTGTTATTATCACTAGAATATAAAAAAATTCCTCTGCGATTAGATGAGCAATTGTTATTAATTAATTGGGAATTACTAACGTTTATTAATCGAATTCCCGCATCAATAGTGACTCCTGAATTGTAAACAGTACAATTTTCGATCTTAAAGTATACATCAGAATTTTCAATAAAGATACAACTTTCCGAAGCTCCTCCATTTATTACAAAATCTTCTATAACATAAGGGTCGGAATAAATCCCATTGCCCGTACAAATTAGCGCACCCTTGGCAGCGGTCCAATTGTTATCAATATGAATTATTCCCGATACTGCTGAAGTTTCTATATATTCGTTATCTAAATTAATTTCATCGCTATTTCCCGGATTAAAATTGAGGTCATCGTTATTTAATGTTAAGAGAGCGATAAAGATTCCTAACGCTATTAATATTATTGCTTTTTTTTCTCGTTGATTCATTTTTATTCACTTTTTTTAAGCGTTTAACAATTTTTTTTTCATTTGTGTTTTTATTTTAGAGTTATGACACATAGTATAAGAGCTAAATATGGATTTCGCACCCTCTAATTCTCTCTTCTTACATATTGTATAATGTGATATTAACATCGTGCCATTATTATATAAAACAGAACGTTTTGTATATAAACATTTCGATCAGATTTTTATATTCGAGATCACTATATATTATGTAGACATAAAAAATAATAACATTCCTTAGTCTATATATTGTAAAATCTTTACGAAAATTGATGTAGATCGTTATTATAAAATTAAAATAAGAATAATGCCAACATCAAAAATTATTTTATACAGAGGGTATGAAAATTTCGTCGGTTGCAGAAAATAATTATGTATTTGAAGAAGAATGGGATCAATTAATAGCTAAACATAAAATAAGGTCTGATATATGGGCTTTACTTGAACTTCATAGTGAATTGAATGTTACCCAAATTACTCATTATGTTGACCAAGGTAAAACCACGGTTGCTAGGCACCTAAAACTAATGGAAAAAGACGGACTTCTCCTTTGCAGAATACCAAAGAAAGTCATAAAAGGAAGAATCCCCCCCAAAATCTTTAGAATTAACCCGAAATTTAAAAAAGAAGAGGAAGAAGAGGAGAATTTTTACAAAAGAGTAATTAAACATTATCGAAAGGCGGGATATAACATAAGCAAATTATTGAGTTATTTAGATCCACTGCTAAATCTTCTTGAAAGTGAGCTGGATGATCCTGAAAAAGCTAAAGATATCTACGACGAATATTTATCCTCTATCCCAGCACCTGTTGTGTTCTATCTTGATAAAAAGCGGGCTGAAGCATTAATGGATATCCATGCGGAGTATATTTTAAAGTTGCAGAAGTTGGCAATGGAGGAAGATTTAAATACGGAGGAGGCTTTTGTTTATTTTGATATCTCATTACCTCTTGCTGCTCTCTTTGAACTAAAAAAAAAAATAAAATCAAAGAAATAGTTAAGAGATGTCTTTATTTGGAGAAGTCCAAAAAGAAAAGCACTAAAGAATTGAGGTTAGGGTTTCACATGATGCCGATTGTTTATAATGAAAAATTAAAGCAGGCAGAAAACCTTAAAAATAATTGGAAATCCAAAGAAGCTCTCAATATTTTGAATAATTTTGATGTTAATAAAGATCTAACTACTCTTGAAAGATTTCAGTTTTATATTTTGAAGAGTTCTATTCTTTTTGATCTTTTCTTTTCTAAAGAAGCCATGAATTACGCTGAACTCGCCTATAAAGAAAGTAAAGAAATTAAATCAGATTATGAAATCATTAGTTCTCTCGTGTTAAAGAGTAAAATTTTTGGAGGTATGGTCGAACCAAATAAGTCTTTAAATGTGATTAATGAAGCCGAAGAAATACTAGCAAGGAACAATCAAAAATCATCAAAAGAATTTAAATTGAAAAAAGGATATGTTTTATACCATAAAGGTACTTGTTATTTTAGTTTGGGTGATCTTAAACGTTGTCTAAGTTATCTAGGTGAAGCTTCTAAACTTGCTAAAGAGATTAATGATAAAAAGTTGATTATGTATACCACTAAATGGTTAGCATTCACTTATGATGTTAAAGGTGAAAGTGATCCTGCGATGGAATATAAAAAACAATATTTAGCATTAGCTGTTGAACTAAACGATAAGCAAGAAATTATTGGAGTTCATAATTCTTTAGGAGTTACATACACAAACAAGGATGAATTTGAGCGAGCAATAGAACATTTGGAAAAAGGTTTATCGTTATGCTATGAAATAAACAGCTGGAAGACTTTTGTAGTAAGTGCTTCTCTTTTTGAAGCTTATGTAAAATCAAATTCTCTTGAAAAAGCTCAGCAATGTCACGATCGAATGGGGTTACTTGTTAAACAGGGAACTTCTAAATTTAACAAGATAATTTATCGTCTTCAAGAAGCAGCATTATTAAAAAATTCCCCTCATAAGGGTTCTTATTCAAAAGCAGAAAAAATCTTCAAGGAAGTTGCTGATAAAGAAACTACATTTGTAGAGTTTAAATTTGAAGCTTTAGTAAATTTATGCGATCTTTATTTGACAAGATTAAAGGAAACTAGCAATTTAAAAGAAATAGACAAGCTTCAACCTTACATCGACGAAATTCGGTTTATCGCCGGAAAGGAAGGAGTTTATCCTCTCCTTGTTGAAATTAACTCGTTACAAGCTAAAATACGGTTAGTTACTTTTGAATTTAAAGAAGCTCAAGAGCTATTAGCCCAAGCTTTGAATGTTGCTGATATGCATGGTTTAAAGTTGTTAGCTAAAAGAGTAGAAAATGAGCAAGCTGAATTATCAAAAAATTTTCTCAAATGGGAAAAACTAAGAACATCAGGAGGAAAAATATCAGAACGAATGGATTTGGCTCGTGTGGATGACCAAATTCAAATTTTGCTCCAGAAGCGTAATTATCTGAAGGGAATTACTAGTAGCTGATTTATTTGAATTTTTCCTTATACTTTCCTTTGCGTATAATGTTTCACGATCATAAATGTCGGTAATTCTCTACTTTTTCCTAAAAATCAGCACACCCTCTTTAATTTATAGTGTTAAAGTTTATTTAGATTTATGCTCGAAGCTGGAAAAGACGATAGTTTCGTTGAAAAAAAATTGACAGAAACCGTTTATCGAACACATAATTTTAATGTTATACCCCCGATTATTGGAATTATTATCGCAGATCAGTATGGGAACACTATAACGGTCTTTGAGTACGATTCGAATGACACTGACGATTATGAACCTATTAAATCTTACC
>JAHQWP010000087.1 GCA_029856235.1 Promethearchaeia archaeon | reverse complement strand
TGAGATCATATATATCCTTTCTTAAATTGAATTTTTCGCTGTTTTGATCTATAAAATTACAAAGTATATATCTATTTTCGTTAGATAATTCTAATTCATTCATTAAGCCATAGATCCTTAAAATTAACGGCCCTCGATACTTAATATGTTGGTTGTTAATAGTTTGAAATAATTGAAGGAATTTATTCCTCTTAAGTGATGATGACATGAATATTAATATTAGAGTATTATTTATCATCATAAATAATATCTAGGTAATACCTAAAACATATAAAACACCTATTAACACTAGTTTTAAAAAGAGTATTCAAATCCTTTGAATTTATGTTGAACTTCCTTGTATTCGTATTCAATAGTTTCGACTTTAGCGGAATCGGGCCCTTTTTTAGCAAATTTTAATAATTCTATTAATTTGTTTTCTGGTCCTTCAGCTTCAATATACACGCTACCGTCATACAAATTCTTAACATATCCGGTCAGACCAAGTTTCCGAGCTATTTTTCTGGTTGTATAGCGGAAAAATACTCCTTGAACAAGTCCATATACATGTATAATAATTCTTTTCATAGATCAAAGGTTTCAAGGACTATTTTTTTGTTAAATTTTTCATAATTTCAATATTTTCATCAAGCAACTCTTTTGAGACATTGGGATGGATATCTAAAGCGAATATTTCTTGAGTAATCCTTTCTACTATAGGTAAATTTATTTTTCTATAATCAATTTCTTTACCATAAAATGGGCAAGACCATGGACATCCTTTCGAATAAGCTGTTTTTTCTTGAAATAACTTGGTTTTATAAAGGGGTTTTGGATAGAGTGCTTTGCTCCTTGGAAACGCCTTCAGAAATTGAGGTTTAGTCAAGCCTAAAATCTCTGGATCGATGCGTCCAATCCAATAGTTAAATGCGGGTTCGCAGTACTCAGGTATAAAAGGTGGCTGTATTCCTGGAATCTCAGAGATTCCTTTAGATAAATATTGTGCATTCTTATTTCTGATCTCAATAAAACCATTTATCCTTTTGAGCTGTACTCTTCCAATTGCGCCCTGAATTTCCGTCATTCTGTAATTATAACCTAATCTATTATAGACATACCATTCTGGTTCGCCATGATGTCTTAATAATCGGCATTGCTCAGCTAATGCATCATCATTAGTGGTAATCATACCTCCTTCCCCAGTTGTCATATTTTTTGAAGGATAAAAACTAAAGCAACCGAGATTACCCATAGCCCCTACTTTTTTGTCATAACATTTTGTTCCAATAGATTGAGCTGCATCTTCTATGATATAAATTCCTTTTTCGTTGGCGATATCCATAAGAGCACGCGTATCGGCACCAATTCCTGCTAAATGAACGGGAATTATTGCTTTAGTTTTCTCAGTTATTTTTTCTTTAACGGAATCAGGATCCAAGGTGTAAGATTTATCGTCAATATCGGCAAATATAGGTATTGCATTATTATGAAGGATGGAACTTGCAGTAGCAATAAATGTAAAAGGGGGAACTATTACTTCGTCTCCAGGACCTATATCTAAAGCGGCAATAGCAGTATGGAGCGCTGCAGTTCCAGTGTTCACAGCAATAGCGTATTTAACACCTATATAACGTGCGAATTCTTCTTCAAACTTCTTAACGAACTCACCGTGTAAAAGGGTTAACATCTGTGATTTCATCACTTTAAGAACTTCGTTTTGTTCCTCGTCTGAAAGATTCATAATTAGATCATTATTATTTTCAAAAACAAATTTTAAGAATATATTAATTAGAATAAATGCCTTTTTAATAATCTAATTCTTTAGAAAAGAGCTTTTTAACATAATCAGATATTAAGAAAATATGAGTCTGTTTCACCATTATAGCCGATAACCTTATTTTTAGCTAAGGTCTTCAGAACATCATCTAACCAACTTTTACTGGTATTAATTGAATTTTTTAAATCTTTATATTCCATCTCATTATTGATAGCTAGTAAGAATTGAATTTTGCTTTTAACTTTTAGATGATTTGAGTCAACTATTTTCTCAAATCTTTTTTTTAAATCGTATTCCATGGTTTTTAATTGAGCTACCTCATTGCTTAATTTACCTATAACCTCATCTCTAGTCCTGAAAACATTTAACGAGAGATTGTAAATTCGTTCTAAGTGCTCTTTCAATTTATTTTCTTTTAACTCTAACTCAAGTTCTCTTTTAAATTCATCTAAAATAACTGTATAATCAGAGCTATCATCGTATTTATCCAAAACCATTACGATTATGATTTCTTTATTTTCGTTGTAGTAGGAAATTGAGTTCCAATCTTTTTCTTCTATCGTAATATATGATTCAACAAAATTATGTGAGATTTGAATTTGTTGCACTACATTATCCGGAATCTCTAAATTTTCCGGAAACTTCATGTATATGTTTCCACCAAGAACCTCATCCCACTTAATCAAACAAATACCTAGAGGAAAAGTAACTCACCAGAAAAACCTAATACTTCCTTTAAAAATTATAAAAGTTTTTATTAATAAATTTAATTTTTAATTGTTTAATACAGAAAAAATAAATCCTATTTAGAGGAATTACCTATCCTCATTTAACATCAATAATAGGTTAGAGATTTGCCAATAAAATTAAATAGTAGAAAAAGTATCTTATAAATAGTGATTCTGGTATGTCTCTTTATTACGTCTATATTTTAGAAACAATCTCGAAAAATAATAGAAAATATTTCTATACGGGATACACAAATAACTTGAATAGGAGACTAGAAGAACATAAAAAAGGGGCGGGAGCTAAATTTTGTCGCGGGAAGAAGAGTATCACCCTTAAGTATTTTGAAACATTTTTCGAAAGAAGTGGTGCTATGAAAAGAGAGTTAGAGATTAAAACCTTTACGAGGAGACAAAAAATTCAGCTTATAAGAACTTTTAATATGGATGATCTTGTTGAACAATAACACAAATTTTCTAATTATTCTTGTTGGACTACCTGCATCAGGAAAAACCACTTTCGCAGTTAAGCTAAAAAAAAAATTAGAGTCTTATTTTCAAAAAAAAGTAAAAATTATCGATCCGGATAGAATAAGAGATCAGATATTCCCAAACGGTTTTGATTTTAAGAATGAACCTCTAATACGGAAAAAAAACGTACAATCTGTAAGAAATCAACTCATTAAGGGGCATATCGTTATCAGTGATGATTTAAATTACTATTCAAGCATGCGACACGATCTAAAATTAATTGCTGACAGTTTAAACATTAAATTTTTCATTATTCATATCACTACACCGTTCAAACTCTGTTTGAAAAGGAATGAAGAAAGAGGAAAACCAATACCAGATGAAGTAATACATAATATTTATAGTAAATTCGATAATTTTGATAAATATAAATGGGATACTCCATTCGAAACTTATGATTTTGCCAAAGATATGGATTTATCTCAATTTCTGGAGACATTAAACAATAAAATAGCTTTATATCTAAAAGAGAGAAAAAAAAGTAAAGAAACGCTTCAAAATATACCTTCTACCTCAATTCGTGAGAAGTTAGAATTAATCACGCGTAAATATGTTGGTGAACTGCTTAAAAATCCAAACAATCATAGTTCTAAAGAAGCAATTTTAAAATATAGAAAATCATTTATCAAAAGCAGAACAGATGAAGATTTTGAAGTAAATAAGATATTAGAAGATTTTAAACGATATCTACATAAAAATCTAAAAGTTTGAAGATTCTAACTTCTGTAAAAGAATCGAAGCCTTCTCAAATTTTGAATCTAGTTCTAAACACTTTTTACATGCTTTCATAGATTCATTAAATAGTTCTATTTTAAAATATATTTCTGCTAAACTATACCAAGCAACAATGTGTGTAGGACGAAATATTGTTAAAGTCCTATAGGCATCAATAGCTTTGTCAAAATCATTTATCGCGCAATAGACATCACCTAAATTTTTCCATCCATCCACATATTTTGGATCAATTTCCATCGAATTTTGGATCAAATCAATTGCTCTCTCATATTTTCCTTTATAGAAATAAGCAGAACCAAGCGTACACCATGGAATTGGATTTTGATCATCAACACTTAAGGCAACATTACACGCTTCAATAGCTTTATCATAATCATTATTGTGAAGGTAGATCTCACCTAGTTTACTCCAAACATACTTATCTTTGAAACTATAGTTTAAGACAGTTTCACACATTTTTATAGCATTTTTATAATCACCTAACTCATCGTAAACATATGCTAATTCCAAATATGGTTTTGGGTCATATGGTGGGAATTCTATACATTTTTTTAGTGTGGCAATAGCTTTATTGTATTTTTCTAAAACAATGTAAGCTTCACCAAGTTGATTTAAAGTTCTTTTACTCAGCGTTGAAACTTTTGAAGCGTGTTTGAGTGATCGTACAAAATTATAGTACATTCCTCGCTTTAAATAATAATCAGCTAGATTAGTAAGTATAGTTGATTTTTTTACTTCATGAATACTTGAATTAGGATTATCTAAGATTTTTTCAAACTCATCCAGTAATAATTCTATTTCTTCTTCGTTGAGATAGTCTAAATATCCTTGATTAAGTAAAAACTGTACAACGGGAGGAAATCCTGATAAAAACCTTCTGGCAATTTCTTCTTTAAATACGCTAAAAGCTTTCATATCACCAACCTTTACTAATCTTTTCAATAAGGGAAATGCTAAATTACTATGCAATAAACGAGTGTCATAGTCATTTTCAATCCAAGCTTGTAAATTTGAACAATGTGCCCAGAATTCCATCTCAGGTGTAATAAAAATATCATTTGATCGATGTTCTATAGGAAGATCGGGTCTTAAAACTTCAATAGCTTCGTCGATTGAGTCGATTTCTTTTTGCTTTACATTATTTTGAGGATTTGTAAATAAAATTCGTTTGCATTGGTCAAATCTTTCATTATTCACATAAATTGTCGTATGATCTTGTTCTAATCTTAGAGTTATGTACTTATTTATTTTAAATTCAAGCATTTTTGGATTTTGGCTTTAGTTTTATAGAATTGTCTATAGATCTATTTTATAAATAAAATAAATCTTAAGGTGAGTTAATCAAATATAGTATTTAAAACAATACTAATTAGACTCCAATGCGTGAAATAGTTGAAATGGGCAGATCTGACACATATAATAAATAATGCAAAAGAAAATAAAGCATCATTATTTCTTTTAGAGTAGAGAAATAAAATAAGATTTTGAATATAATGAGTATAGAAAAGGTAAAAGAAGCAGTAAAACTAAGAATAGAAAGATTAGATGCAAGCCGTAGTGGAAGAAGCTTATGCTACATAGATCAGACAATATTAGATAATATGAGATTATCTACTGGTGATATAATAGAAATTATTGGCAGAAAGAGA
>JAHQWP010000085.1 GCA_029856235.1 Promethearchaeia archaeon | reverse complement strand
AATCTAAGAATATGTAACACTCATTTCTGGAGATATAATGATTTCGAAAGAAATTGGGAATTTAAGAATAGAAGTGGGGTTATCGCAGACTTTGATTTGAAGGGAAAGTCAAGAAATTTCTAATAATATTAGTTGAATCGTATTAATATTACTATAGAGAGATAATTTCTCAGAATGCAGAAAAAGTATTTGAAAAATTAAAATTGTATAATTGGGTAAAAGAATGACACCTGAGATATATACCCGCCTTTTTGTTCTATTCCTCGTTGCCAAGAAATAGGTGGGGCATCAAACTAAGCGGCCTACCTAAAGCTCGTTCCAAATACTCATCGCTTTCATTTGGCCTTGCACCCTGGTTTTAGCTCGTTCCAACCGTTCCCAATTACAATTTCTCTGGCTTACATCCAAATCATTAATGTGCGTAAAAGGGCAGTGACGTTTCAGTTGCTAAAATACGATTTTCACCGTAGTAGTTCTCTACTCCAAGTTTGGAAATGTGAGGCGAGGTTCCTCAGCGAATCAAGTTCGCCGTCAGCCCCATATCTCATGTGTCACTGAAGAATTAAAAGTTTTTTTTATATAAATTTTTGTATCTTATTTTATAGAAATTTAGCGTAGAGGAGTTCAAGCCATCTCTAACGCATCGATTCATCGTTTTTTCATATTCCACTGAATAAATACCAATCCAAATACAGCCATCATGAAGAATAAAACGAATAATCCGCCAAAAGAAATGGTAGGCTCGTTGGTCACAACCATGCTTAATGTGGATACTATTTGACCCGCTGATTTTATTTCTTCTCTAATTAATATTCCTTGATCGTTATATTGAAGGATTGCTTGGTCATTATTAATATCAATCGTAATTGTATTTTCCTCTACGCTAGCAGACCAAGATGTATAGGTATCAATGTAACCCTTTACAATGTTTATGTCAACAGGATCATTAGGCATTAAATAAAAACCTCCAAATCCATTGGTTAATAAATTCTCCATATTTTGATTATATCGAAAGTATTGTTCTGTTTTATTATATAACAAACAAGTTTGATTAGCAAATTCTATAGAATCTACAATTAGTGCTTCATATTCATTAATGTTTAGATTTAATTCACTAACAGAAATATTCACAACCAATAGGGGAGTATTGTTATTTAATTGATAGATATCGAGAATCTTTACCTCTACCTTTGAGAGTGAAGGTGCTACTGATGAATCAAAATCATATTCAATGAAACCCTCTTCATCCATTGGGATACACGAATCTCCCAATATAAATGTTGGAGAGGTTTTTAACGCTTGAATGGGTAGAATAAAATAATATAAGCAGAGTAAAATAATCAATATCTCTAATGTTATTTTCTGATATCTCATCAATATTATCTTCGTTAAACAGTCTTATAATTTTTATTTTTTTTCCCTATTTTAAGATTTATTCTTTGATATAAAAAGGAATTAATTCGATTCAACAGTAAGATTTTGTGGTTTTTCGTAAGAATATAGGTAGGTATGCCGTTTTAAATCAAAGTATAAACTTATAAAAAGCCCGATACCTAAAATTACTGCTAAATAGCCTATTAATTCGTATTGGTTTAGAAATATTGCACCTATACTTAATCCTCCTATTTGAATGAATCCTGTTGCAATCAAAGGTGCAATAATCTGTGCGATTGACTGAACATTTGTCGTCATTCCACTCACTACTCCTTGTTTATCAGCATCCACGGCTTTAGTAATATTGCTTTGAATTAATGAGGGTAAAAACACCATGCTGAACACGAACGATGGAATGAACGCAAAAATCATCCACAATTCGGTCATAAAAGGGAAGACGCCAAAATTCACAATAAGAAGGACCGAGGCAATTAATAATATTCTCTTTTCTCCCACTTTCTTGAAAAGCGGTTTCATAAGGAAACCCCCGTATATCGCGATTGTTACACCAGCAAGAGTCATGACAAGCCCGATAATGAGTGGGGAAGCTCCATATCGCTCATCAAGAATTAACGCCATGCTCGAGTTAAACATAACCGTAATTGAGAATAGTAAAAAGACTTGCACAAAACGAACGATAATTTCTCCTGTAAAAGTCTTCCTTTTCTTTTCTGAAGATAGTTCTCGGTCTTTTTTCTGTTGTTTAAGATCGGAGATTCTATTTTTGGGCATACTCTCTATTAACACCTTTAATGTTAAAATCATGGCAATTATTGATAAAATTACTGCGATTAGTGATGGGTATCTCCAATTGATTTCACCTAAAAATCCTCCAATTATTGGTCCGAAAATCATCCCTACTGTATGTCCTATCATTAGCTTACCCATTTGAGATGCTCTGGTTGCTGGTGTAGTGATATCGGATATGTAAGCTCGTATAACGGGTATTTGTCCTCCGAATACTCCATCTAAAATCCGAGAAAAAAGGATTACATAGATGTTGGGAGACAACGCTAAGATTAAAAACGAAATACCAGTTCCTGCCTGTGAGATTAGTAATATTGGTTTACGACCGTATTTGTCTGATAAGCGCCCCCAAATTGGTCCAAAGATAAAAGTAGTTAACGCATTAGAGGATACAAGAATACCTACGAAAATAGCTGAAGACCCAAAATTTTTTACGATTTCAGGTAAAAGAGGTAATACCATGCTATATCCGAAAACATCTACAATTATACTTAGAATAATGGTAACCATCGCTTTTCGAGGATCAATAGAATAGTTTCTCATTTGATCAGCGTGTTGTTCTTTGTTAAGGAATTTTCTTTCAGCCATATTTGAACCCTAATCTACAATTTAATGGTTAAACGATAAATTAAATACTCAATTTTAAAAATATTTTTCGAATTTTGGGTCAATAGTAATTTCACAGAACGCGTTCATAATAAAAAAAGAAAAAAGTATATGAAAATTATATTTTATAGCTTGTATTAGAATGTTATTAATCCCATTCCCCCATTGAATAGCAATAATAAGCCCATAAAAATTGATGCTGTTAAACTCATTACTACTAACAATGTATTGATGCTTGGACCTGCAGTGTCCTTGAAAGGATCTCCCACCGTATCACCCGTAATTGAAGCTTTATGTACATCAGTCCCTTTACCTCCTAAGTTGCCATCCTCAATCCATTTCTTAGCGTTGTCCCAGGATCCGCCACTATTGCTCATAAACACTGCAAATACGAATCCCGATAAGATTGCTCCTGCAAGAAATGCCCCTAAGGAAGCTACGCCAAAAATTATACCAATAGCTATAGGAACGGTTATAGAGATTATACTCGGCAAAATTAATTCTCGTAATGAGCCTTTTGTTGCTATATCAATTGTCCTCTTAAAATCAGCAGGTTCTTCACCAGTTAGAATTTTTGGGTTTTCTTCAAATTGTCTTCGTATCTCATCAACCATTTTTGCAGCATTCCTTTGAACTGCTAGTACCAACAGTGCTGAAAAAAGAGCGGGTACAACAACACCAACGAATGCTCCAATAAGCACCTCTATTCTTAATAGATCTACAGCTGTAATCCCTGATTCTTCAGCAAAAGAGAATAATAACGCAAAAACAGTCAAATTTGCGGCTCCAATTGCGAATCCTTTTGTGATAGCTTTAGCTGTATTTCCAGCGGAATCTAAATGATCTGCAGTTCGGATCACATCGTCTCCTAATTCGCCTTGTTCGGCGATCGCACGAGAATTATCAACGATAGGTCCATAAGCATCGTTAGATACGATTGTACCAACAATTGCCAACATTCCTACTGCTGCCATTGCTACTCCAAACACTCCAGCAAGAAGATAGGAAACTGCCATTGCTACAATAATTCCTAGAGTTGGAGGAACTACACTGAGGAGTCCATATGAAAAGCCACTCAAAATGACTACAGCGTGACCCTCTTTTGCTGAGTTTGCAATGTTTCTAGTTGGTGCCTTATCATCACGGGTAAAGTAGTCGCTTGTAAAGCCCATAACAATACCAGATGCAAGCCCAATTAAAACAGCAAAATAAATCCGCCATAATAATAGAGATCCATCAGGATCTAAATCAAGGGTTAGAATCCACGTAAAAATAGCGGCAATTCCAGCAAAGATTAGTGTTGCATAATACGTTCCATTGTTCAAGGCTTTTCCAGGATCTTCTGCTTTTCTATATTTGATGATAAAAATCCCAATAAGAGAAGCGATTAACCCAACTCCGCATAAAACAACGGGAGCAACTACAAGAGTAGCTCGTAATACAGGATCTAAATCAGGATTTATGCCGGTAATTAACGCTAATGATGCTGCGAGCATCATTGCAGCGACGATGGATGCTACATATGAATCAAACAAATCAGAACCCATCCCAGCGATATCACCTACGTTATCTCCCACATTGTCAGCTATTGTTGCAGGATTTCTCGGATCGTCTTCAGGTAAATCG
Source organism: Promethearchaeia archaeon (assembly GCA_029856235.1). Classification (GTDB taxonomy): domain Archaea; phylum Asgardarchaeota; class Lokiarchaeia; order Sigyniarchaeales; family SOKP01; genus SOKP01. The sequence goes on along the minus strand of JAHQWP010000085.1, from coordinate 31,607 downwards.
TATTCTGCTTTTCCCACTAGATCAGCGCCCACATCTGCAGTTTTTGTGAAGATACCACCGCCACATTTCATAAATAGGGCAATACTGCTTGCTCCAAAACTAAAACCAAGAACTACTAACGGCGTTCCAAACACCCAATACAAAACTGAAACTCCGATGAGGGCAACACCTACAACAGCCAAACCCATTACAGCGCCTCCAAAAAATGCCACATTGAACCCTTCTTTGGTGCCTACAGTACAAGCTTGAGCTGCTCGAGTATTTGCTTTCACACCAACATACAATCCTAGATATCCAGCGAGCATTGATCCCACGGACCCGATCAGGTAAGCTACAGCTTGTTCCCAATTAAAGAATACAGCATATCGTTCGCTAGGTGCCAACGGAGAAGGTAATGCAAAGAGTATAATAAAAAATAAAGCTCCAACAAAACCAGCTAAAACCATATATTGTACCTTGATGTATGCTTTTGCACCATCTTCAATATATCCGGCAACTGTAACCATTTTTTCATTTCCAGGATCCTCTTTCAATACTAATTGTCTAAAATACATCGCCATTCCAATAGATATAATCCCGGCGATTAAGGATACTAATAAAAACGCTACTGCCATGTTTTATTCACATTAAAGTATTTTTTGTTTATTTTTTTTTATATTAAAAAAGATATAAATATGTATTAGCCGAAATGCTATAAATATTTTTAATTTTATGCTTCTATATAATTAATTATTCATCTTAATGAAACAATAGGATGAGTTTATAAGAAAATTAGGTTTTTTTTTCAAATACAGAAAATATGAGCTTTTTATTCAGGATTTTCACTTTTCTTTTTCTTCAAATATTCTGGAGTATGAGTTTGTTCGCATCTTCTCCGTGATTCCCAGTTTTTCCATATGCTATCTAATACCTTTTCAACTTCGTCGTCATCTAAATCTTGCTTTTCTTTTTTTTTCATGGTTAGAGGGGCTCATTTTTTATTTTGTATATGACCGGAACCTTGTTCAACGCCGATAAAAGCCTGAGAATCTATATCAAAATTATATTGAATATACATGTTTCTTGTGTGCATCATTGTTTCTAGAAAGAAGAATCTAACGGTAAAAATTCCTTCTTCTCTGATAACGGTTGGAAACAGAGTCCATTTTGCAAAGTAATAATTTTTTTTGTTCAATTTCCATGCTTCGTCGTAGAATAATTTCTCCTGAGAGCTTAAGGTAACCTTAATTTTTATTTCCTCTGTTTTTTTTGAAAAATGAGATTTTTTTTCGATACTCGACAATATTTCGTTTCCATTAATTTGATAATTGTAAACCTTGAAGTAAAACGGTAATAATCCGGGAAGGTATTTTTGGTTAGTATCAAGAGTTCTTGAGACAAAAAGCTTTGAGAGTATTCGATAGAAATAATATATTAAGAAAAAAGAAGTATACATGTTGATATATAATTGAATAAAGTATATTTCTGTGAAAAGTCTAAAAATAAATAACGGCAAGATAAGAAAGATTATTGAATTCACGAAAGTAAAAAAACTACCCGCTTTTTCAACGTAAAAGCTATACTCCTTTTTGGAGAGTGGAAATAAGTAAGGAATTTTAGTTGTTGTAAGTAAATCCATTGACACATGTAGACTATAAAAAGAAAATCCGATAATCCAAACAAAGATAAAAGGTTGCTGTATGATTAATGACCTTATAACACTTATAATGAAAGAAATAATTATTCCAACGATATATGAATGAGATCCTCCACGATGTTCAAGATAATTCGATTTTATAACTTTTTTCAAAGGTGTTAAAAATACATCTAAATCGGGTAAAATGGAGAAGAATATTGCTAGGAATAAATAATCCAAGGTAACCTCCTTTAGCAATAGGAGGTACATTAAAGCACCAAAAACTAAATGAGTGAAAAAATCCATATTAAAGCAAACGACTCTGTTTTGTATTTAGATTAATGAGGAATAAAAAAGTTTTCACTTAATTTCTAAAAGTTGTTCTTTCTATTCCTTTATATAAAATTTTATATGTCAAGCGTATTAAATTCATTATGGTTAAATCCCCAAGAATCTAATATACCATTTGCCTCTGTAATCAGTTCCTCGACTAGATTATGTATAGATACCAGAGTCTTACGATGCCCTATTGCTGTTGAAGGTGCCATAAAATTCTTGACATTATATTTGTATATTTTATTGTGAAAAATTTCCTCGAAAATATCTAAATTAAGCCATTTCTCTTTAATTTTTGTTGATACCGGGCATTCATTTGTGGCCATTAAGGCTGTACCTAAACAAACCGCATCAGCTCCCATCGCTAGGGCGCCTAAAAAACCTCTTGCGTCACCAATCCCACCAGCCGCAATTATCGGGATTTTGAGCATTTTTTTCGCCAAGGTGATGTTTACAAGAGTAGTGTTTGTTAGGGGATTTTTAAATCCAGTTCCTTCTAGACCTACTAAAGTGACTCCGTTTGCGCCCTCTTTTTCTGCGGAAATAGCGTGCTTAATTAATACACATTTGTGAAACCATAGGCCACCAGCTTCATGAACTCTTTTCCCAATGAATGATGCTTTATATCCTGAAGTTGTAAAGATGTGACAATTTTCATTGAGTGCGATATCGACATATTCTAAATACCGTTCCTTAGTTTTTTTACTTCCCCTGTTTTCCTCTAAGATATGATGTGGTAATGAGAGATTAATTCCAAAAGGCTTCGTAGTTAATTGTTTCATCCTTTTTATATCTTTCCTGAAATCTTCTGGGTCTGGAAAATTTAGAGCTGCGATAATTCCTAATCCGCCTGCATTTGAAAAAGTAGAGGCGAACTCCGCCTTACCCCACCCTCCAAAAGCTCCCATTATTAACGGAAATTGGAGGTTTAGTAGTTGAGTAATTTTAGTTTTCCATATCATCGGGCTAAGTTCCACCTTGTCTTGTTGGAAATCTACTTCGCGTTATCATATATTCATGAAGTAGCTTATCTGTTAAGTCAAGTCTTAAATCTTTATATTTATCCCAAAGATTGTTCAATTCTCCCTGGTCATTTTTTCTGTCATATATATCACCATATCCGGGTAATTCCGCAAATTTAGTAATTTTGTAATCTTCAGTAATAAGATGAGTAACGCGAGTATATAAAGGTCCCTTAGGTCCAACTTCCTCATCTTCTGTGATTAGCAAACAGTCACGCAACTTTTTCGTTGGATCCTCCAAGACCGGCTTCATATTATATCCTTGCATACCTAGGGGCCTGTAGCGTTCTTTGATGTTTAATAGTTCGAGAATTGTCCTTGGAATATCAACAGAACTGATTAAAGCATCTGTAACTCCCGGACTGGTAAGTCCTGGAACTCTCCATATTAAGGGTATTTGTAGTGTGTCGTTAAATGGAGAGGGTCCCTTTAAACATATTCCATGAGATCCCATATAATCTCCGTGGTCTGAGGTAAAAATTACCATGGTATTTTTTGAGAGCCCTAATTTTTCTAAGGACGCTAAAATTTCACCAACAGCGTTATCTATTAGCGAAACAGAACCATAACTGAGAGCAGTAAATCGTCTAATGTTTTCCTCAGATTCTTCCCTTAATAACGCCCCTCTATATGGTGGATTTTCCAAGTGGGTTTTTAGATATGGATGCTTGTACAAATTTTCTAAATCGTGGAAATTAGATGGAAGTTCTATATCCTCGGGATTATACATCTCCCTATACTTTCCAGGAGGGCTTACAGGGTGATGTGGATCCGGAAAAGAGCAGTGTATAAAAAACGGCTTATCATCGTATTTACCCTCAGAATATTTCTCTAGGAATGATATCGTATTATTTTTGATGTAAGTAGTGTTGTATAGTTCTTCTGGTATAAAATTATCATTGAACATACCAAATATTGGTACATCATGAAGATATTGTTTTCTAACATTCTCAGCTATTTCTGGAGCTCGTTCCTTAAGCCAATCGAAATAATGTCCTAAACATGCTGAGGAATGCCCTAACACTAAATCGCATTCTTCAAAACCATAATAAGGATTAGGAAAATTGTCATGAGCTAAATGATTTCTATTTGGTTTCTCTACGCTCCAATCATCAAAATTTTCAGCTGATGTATCTTTTGGATCGTAAGGCATTACCCAAATGTTGTAATGCATTTTACCCACATTAATCGTATGGTAACCTCTATTTACAAGCGTTTGGGTTATTGTTGGCATATCTAAAGGCACATTTATTCCATTACTACGTACTCCATGAACATTTGGATAATAACCCGTAAGGAGAGTCGCTCTGTTGGGCATACACATGGGATTAGTACAGAATGCATTAGAAAAATGTCTACTTTCGCTTGCGAACCTATCCAAATTGGGAGTTTTAAGCACTTTGTTCCCATAGCACCCCATCATGTCAGCGCGGTGTTGATCCGTTATAATGAATAAGACATTCATTTTTTCTTTCGGCATAATAAGGATCTCCTGGTTAATATTAAATTAAATTTAATTTATAAGTGAAATTCAGTAACCTTTGGAACAGTTTCCACCCTAGGATATATAACTCTTGGGACGGGAGGTGTACTATTATAGATTTCTTCAATCTCGATAACACCGAACTTGATTCCTCTAAATTTCTTAAATCCTGTGAAAGTTCCTTTTACTACTTGATTGTAAAAATCAAAATTCATACCAAACACAGCCACTTTTGAATCAACGGGAATTTGATACAAATCTTCTTTCAATATTGAAGGAGGAAACACTAACCTGTTATAATCCGCGGCTTGAAGTTGAATAGAAGGAATCATAGTCGGATAACCGTCAACAGGGTCTATATAAGAAATTACTCTGACGGCTATGGGTGCAGCAAATAATTTATATCCGATGAAATTCAACCTTTTCTCATCGAGTTTGGTCTTCGCGCCCCCTTTTCCTATTATATCTTTTATTATTCCCTTTACAATTCCAAATAACGGTAAATTCCTTATAGGAGTTGCAGCTACAATGTTGTTATAGTATGCAGTGTGTGTTCGTACATAAGTAAAGTAGCGCATTAACTGTGTTTGGTTGAAATGCTCTAAATCTTTACCTTCTTTTGTGGTATGGCTAAAATCCACTTTAGCTTGAAGAAATTTAAACGGCATTGCAGTAGTCATGTAAAAAATTCCTTGCTTCGGTCTTTCCTTAACATATTTTTTACTTAAACCCTCAGTGAACGCCCCCCATACGATTTTATTTTTACTTATCGCCCGATTGCTTGATATTAAGGTAACATGGGGCCAACCTCGATCGTCTATAGTAGATATTAACTTAAGCATTATATCGGGTTGAGTAAATTCTATTCCTTCCTCGGAGATTGTAGGGGACCACTCAATTTTGTTTTTATTCTTTCCTATTTTCAATCACCTTCTAGTACTTTTAAAAATTGTTTTTACTATCTTCTCTTTTCGTTAATCCAGACCATTGAACGTTCGTAACACCAGTTCTTTTCCCAATCTCGATATACTCGTTCATTTTATCTGTAGAAATTAGAGGGAAGTCTTTTAGGCACCATTCCATGTCCAATCGTTCATATTTCGCGGCACATAGATTATTGAACGAAAGCAAATCCCACCTTTCAGGAATATTATGTAATTTATTTACGATAAATTCTCCGATTCCTTTGATATTTTCCTCCGTCGCAGTATAATGGGGGATAATTGGAGTTCGAATCCAGAGTTTTTTACCGTTTTGTTTTACATAATCCGAAATCCAGATAGAATTTTCCAAGATGAGGGTATTTGGAACACCTGTGTATTCTTCATGTTTTTCAGAATTAATCTCCTTAACATCAAGAAGTACTAAATCAACATAAGGAAGTAACTTTTCAAAAATGCTCTTGGAAGCATACCCACAAGTGTCTAATGCAGTTGAAATCTCGTTATCTTTACACTTTCTCAAAAAACTTAGTATAAAGTCAGACTGGAGCGTAGGCTCGCCACCTGAAACCGTAATACCACCATGAGATTGGGTGTAATATATTTTATCTTTTTGAACCTCGTAATATAAAGCCTCTAAATTCCATAATTCCCCAAACATGTGTAAAGCAGTGCTAGGACATTCATCTGAGCATAAACCACAACTATCACAGATGTTCCTATCGATATGCATACCATCCTCATCGAGATTTAACGCTCCCTTTGGACATGTTTCAATGCATATTTTACAACCTATACATTTATGCTTAAACCACTCTAACTGCTTCTTTTTTGAAATAGATTCGGGATTGTGGCACCATACACATTTTAGCGGACATTGCTTAAAAAAAACAGTTGTTCTAATGCCAGGACCGTCTTCAGTAGACATCTTTTGAATCTGGAAAACTAGGGCTTTAGATACTGTCATTATATAGGTTTTAAGCGAGTTATTAAATAACAAAAGTTTTGGAACTAATTTAATTTTATTATATTAATAAAGCTTTTTTAACGCTTGAAACATATTTCACAATAAAATATTTAGAATAACGTGTTATAGGTAAAATTAGATGTCTGAAGAAATTATTAGAAAAAATTATCCGGAATTTAAAACGGGATTTGCTGAAGTTAACGACAATAAAATACATTATATTAAAGCTGGACCAGAGGATGGGAAACTGATCGTTTTTTTGCACGGCTTTCCTCAATTCTGGTACATGTGGAGAGACCAACTTTTAGAATTTTCCAAAGATTATCTTGCCGTTGCTCCGGACTTGAGAGGTTATAACCTTTCATCCAAACCAACAGAAATTGAACAATATCAACCTAAACATATAGTCGAAGATATTAGAGCACTTGTTGAAGAGCATTTTAATCGGAAAAAATTCATATTAGTTGGACATGATTGGGGAGGTGTTGTCGCATATCCGTTTGCTAACACACATCCAAACTTAGTAGAAAAACTAATTATTATCAACGCTCCACATCCTAATATCTTTGCGCGGTTGATAGCGAAAAATAAAGATCAGCAATCTTCTAGTCAATATGTTTTATTCTTTAGAACGAAAAAAGCTGAAGGTTATCTTTCCGCAAATAATTACATAAATATCTTGAACATAATTGTTACTCCTGAAATGGAATTTACAGATGATGACAAGCAAATGTATGTAAATGCTTGGTCTCAACCAGGAGCTTTAACAGGAGGATTGAATTATTACAGAGCAGGCGGAATAAAGCCCCCCTCACAAGGAGAAAAGATAGATAATTTAACGGACAAGCAAGTAGAGTTAAGTCCTGTAATGATTAATGTTCCAGCATTAGTAATTTGGGGTGAGAAAGATACTGCTCTAACTACTCATAATTTGGAAGGTCTTGATGAATTTATACCCGATTTAACAATCAAAAGAATCCCTGAAGGGTCACACTGGATTATAAATGAACGACCAGATAAGGTAAATTCATTGATTAGAGAGTTCCTTTAATTAATCTCTTTTATTTTCGAATTGGATAGTTATTGGAACCAATAAAAAGTTAATTAGATTAGAAATAAATCATTTCAAGACTTTATTGAAGTTTATCTAAAAATTCGCATTTAATTAAAACGATGGAAAAGAAGAAAACTCCTAAGAGCTTCACAATACAAGACCTTAATAAAGAATTATATGGCGGAAATAAATCAGCGTTAAATAAATTTTGGGATAAAATAGAAAGATTCGGTACACCTTTAATTGAACAAATAGAAGGGGATGAAGACCATAAACTTGTGACTTTTATTGTTCAAGCTGATAAAGATACTACTAATGCTGTCGTTGTGTGTTCACTTGCTAATCAGGATGATGTCTTATCGAACAATATTTGTGAACGAATTGAAAACACTGATATATTTTATAAGAGTTTTGTAGTCCTGAATGGAACACGAACCATCTATTCAATTAGTAAAAATAATTCCCTTAAATTCAATAGGTTTTATGACAATTTAATGGACAATTGGGACACATTATCACCCGATCAATACAATCCTAAAAGATTTACACAGAGATATAGGAGAGAAGGGCAATTATTTGTTGTTGAATACTCCGTGCTTGAAATGCCAGATGCAGTTCCTTTAAAGTGGCTGAAACCAAAAAAGAATGTAATCCCCGGCAATATGGAGAGTATGGATTTCCACAGTAATCTTTTAAATGCAAAGAGAAAAATATGGATATATACCCCAAATAATATCGATTCATATGATAAACCATTTCATTTATTAATTATTTTTGATGGAAAAGCTTTTATTGATTTTACTTTAACACCACAAATATTGGATAATTTGCATGCTGAAGAGAAAATTCCACCGAGTATAGCAATTTTTATTCATAACTATAGTGGTTATAGTAGAGGAAGAGATTTATTATGTCAACCACAATTTGCGGATTTTATTGTTAAAGAATTATTACCTTGGGCTCATGAGAGGTATAACATTAGCTCTGACCCCGCGCACTCAGTATTAGTTGGTAGTAGTTCTGGGGGATTAGCAGCTTCTTATATAGGATTCAAACACCCTGAAATGTTCAGAAATATACTTTCCCAATCAGGTTTTTACCAATGGTATCCTGGTAACCTTTGGTTTCAATATAGTTTGCAGTTTTATGGCGATGATTATGTGCGGTGGTGGAGTAAAGAAGACGAAAAAGAAGAAGAGTGGCTAACAAAGCAATACTTAAAAAATATAAAATTAGATTTGAAATTTTATTTAAATGTAGGTAATCTCGAAACAAGAGCGATTAAACCTATTCAAAATTTTCATAAAATGCTTCAGAAAAAAGGATACACCCATTTTTATAAAGAATTCCCCGGAGGGCATGAATACATTGCTTGGCAAACTTACCTTCCTGAAGGGTTAATATATCTTATCGGATCTCAATAATATTATTATCATCATAAATACTTCATATTATAATTAGAATAAACTTGAGCATATCCAAAATGATAAATGACAAAGCAGATATGGATGAGAGTACTGAAAAAATAGTAAATACGGGATGTTGTCACGATTGTGGAGGTCGCTGTGTCCTTAAGGCACACGTAAAAAATGGAAAGATTACCCGAATTGAAACAGATAATGAGAAGGAACCACAATTAAGGGCATGTTCAAGAGGGAGAGCATATAGACAACGAGTATATTCTGAGGAAAGACTTAAATACCCTCTACTACGCGTTGGAGAACGAGGTGAAGGGAAATTCAAAAGGATCTCATGGGAAGATGCTTTAAGCCATGTAGCATCTAAGATTTTAGAAATAAAAGGAAAATATGGTAACTCGGCAATTCTATTCGTACCGGGGGGTGGAAATCAAGGAATGCTTCATGGTGTTACACCAGTTGGTTTAATGTTAAACCAAATAGGGGGTTATACTCGTATGTGGGGAATACCTTCATATGAAGGGGCTCTTTTTGCCTCAATGGCAACATATGGCACGATGATGACGGGAAATGCTCGCGACGATTTACTTAATTCTAAGTTAATAATAATGTGGGGTTGGAATCCTGCCAATACTGTTTGGGATCCCGGAACAAGTTTATGGCTAGCTAAAGCTCGAGAAAAAGGAACTAAATTAATAGCTATCGACCCTATTTTTACTGATACAGCTGCAATATTAGCAGATGAATGGATTCCCATTCGCCCGGGTACTGATACAGCTATGTTGCTAGCAATGGCTTATGTTATAATAACTGAAAAGCTTCAGGACCAACAATTTATTGATAAATATACGGTAGGATTTGATCTTTACAAAGAATATGTGCTTGGACGTGAAGACGGTCAACCAAAAACACCTAGCTGGGCAGAAGAGATTACTACTGTACCAGAAAAAATTATAACAAAACTAGCTCGGGAGTACGCTACAAGTAAACCAGCAGCCCTTATCGCGGGTTGGGGTCCTGCGAGAACAACATTTGGTGAGCAATATTCGAGAGCAGCTAATGTTTTATGTGCAATTACTGGTAACATTGGAATTAATGGAGGTTATGCCTCTGGTTTTATGAGGGCATACTATAGCAGAGAGAGTGGTGGTTCAGTAGGAAAAAAGAAAGAAGGACCGATTAAGCAAATTCATGAAAAAGACAAACCCAAAAAACCAAGACCTCAGGATAATCTTGTTGACTTTAACGCTCCACCTCGTAAAGAAGCGTTATATAAACTTCGAGGTGGAACAAACCCAGCAAGCACACGAGTACATTTTAACGATTACTACAATTTTATCTTGCAAGGAACTAAAGGGGGTTATCCCGCAGATATAAAAATGGCTTATATATGTGGTACAAATCGTCTAAATCAATACAGTAACGTAAATAAAGGAATAAGAGCTTTAAAATCGTTAGACTTTATTGTTACTCATGAACAATTTATGACTCCCACAGCAAAATTTGCGGATATCATCCTACCAGCTAACACATTTATGGAACGGAACGACATTGCAGTTCCATGGCTTGGATCTCCTTATTATATTTACCTAAACAAAGCGATCGATTCACTTTATGAATCTAAATCTGATTTAGAAATATGTCGAGAACTTTCTAAAAAACTAGGAATCAAATCCAGTCTCCTAGACCTGCCTGAGGACCAAATTTTACAAATATTTACATCTCCTCGCAAAGATATAAAAAGCTACGGTAAAATGAAAAAAGATGGATATTTCAAAGTTAAAGTGGAAGAGCCTTTTGTCGCTTTTAAAAACCAAATTGAAGATCCAGAAAATTATCCCTTTCCAACGATATCTGGAAAAATTGAAATTTATTGCGAACACATAGCAGAAAAGAACATTCCACTAATGCCAGCGATTCCTAAGTACTTTAGTCATGAAGAGCATTATGATTCTCCTTTAACAAAAAAATACCCATTGCAATTAATCACGCCTCACAATAAAAGACGTACTCACTCGTCTCTCAATAAAATTCCGTGGTTAGAAGAGATAGAACCTCACGCGGCTTGGATTAATCCAATTGATGCTTCGATCCGTAACGTTAGAAATGAAGATTTAATCGATATCTATAACGATCGAGGTAGAATAAGAATTTTTGCAAAAGTTACAGACCGCATTAGCCCAGGAGTAGTATGCGTTTATCAAGGAGCTTGGTACGATCCAGATGAAAATGGAGTCGATAGGGGTGGATGTGCTAATGTCTTAACTAAAGATGCATATTCTCCAGGAGGAGCATTTCCTATGAATAGTGCGTTAGTAGAAGTAAAATTGTATCAAAAAAATCAATTGGCGGGAAACTCTTGAATCAAATTGGTTTCTATTTTGATCAGTCACGATGTATTGGTTGTTTTACTTGCTCTGTTGCTTGTAAGGATTGGCACGACATACCTGCGGGACCTGTAAATTGGATAAGGGTCAAATCAATCGAAAAAGGAAAATTTCCTAATATTTTTCTAGCTTACTTAACAATTTCATGCAACCATTGTGTTGATCCCCCTTGTGTAAAGGCTTGCCCAACAAACGCTATAACGAAAAGGGAGAAAGATGGAATAGTGGTAATCGATCGTGAAAAATGCATTGGAAAAGATGAATGCGGATTTAAATGCCTAAAAGTTTGTCCCTGGGACTCTCCACAATTCAGTAACGAACTAAACGCTAAAATGGAAAAATGTGATCTTTGTCTAGACCGGTTAGAGAAAGGTCAACAGCCAATATGTGTAGAAGCGTGTCCAATGTACGCACTCGATGTCGGTCCAATGGAAGAATTACGGGAAAAATATGGAAACAATGTTGATGCTGAAGGATTTCTAAACAATGATAAAATCAAACCGTCAATTCTTCTGAAACCAAAAAAAGAAAATAAGTTCCTCAATCCAGAATTGAAATAATTAAAATATAATTGGAGATATAGATAATTAAAAGTATAAATCTAATATGTAAATTTATTTGTGGTAATAATGACTAGTTTGGATTTAGATATCATAGGAAAAGAAACCCAAGAAAGAACTTTCAAATATTCTTGGAAGGATGTAATTCTGTATAATCTAGGGATTGGGGCTCAGCCTGACGAATTATCATTCGTTTACGAAGGGGCTAAAGGGGGTTTAAAGGTCTTTCCAAGTTACGCTTGTATTGTAGGAGGAATAGGGTTCCCAAGACTTAGTAAGAAGGGCTTAGATGGTTCTCGCTTTATCCATGGAGAACAAATGATCAAACTCTATAAACCATTCCCTAAAGAAGGCGAATTAAAGGTAATAGGGGTATGTGAAAACATCTATGATAAAGGAAAAGCGGCTGTTGTCCATACAAAAATAACAGGAAGAACATCTGATGGTGATAATGTGTTCGATGCTAAATATATCCACTTTTACATTGGTGAGGGGAATTTTGGGGGAGACAGTGGACCTAAAGCAGAGCCATTAAATCCTCCCAAGGGTGTTGAACCTGATTTTAGCATATCGTATAAAACTAATGATAATCAAGCTGCAGTATATAGATTAAACCAAGATTTGAACCCCCTACATATAGACCCTGAATTTGCTAAGAGAAGTGGAAAATTTACTAAACCTATTCTTCACGGGCTCTGTACCTACGGTTACGCCACAAGAGCAATAGTTTACGGTCTTTGCGACGGCGACGTTGCTCGTTTCAAAGAGTTCAAAGCAAGATTTACAAATGAAGTGTACCCTGGAGAAACTTTAACAACTGAGGGTTGGAAAAATAATGGACGCTATATGATTCAAATGCGAACAGATCGTCAGGATCGACCAGTAGTACTCGGAAACGCTTATGCGATTGTGGAATAATCTAGCTAAAAATACTAAAATAAAAAATAAATTAATGTTTCTTTTTGTTTTAAATTAAAAAAATTACATTTTTACTATATTTATTCAGGTCGAGGGGGCATTTGCCTGACAATTCTCTCGTTTTCTTCAAGAGAGATTGCTTGTTCTGGACACATGTATGCACAAACGCCACAACCAATGCATCTTTCTCCCACTACGGCCACATTATCCTCATTCAATTTCATCGCAAATGTATGACAATTTTCAACGCATATCCCACACCCAGTGCAAGCCTCTTGGTTAACTAGAGCTTTATACTTGGTTGAATTAACATTAACGGAATAGGGTCCAGCTTGGCCACAACAACAATTACAACAGATGCATAAGCTAGTTTCATCCTTAGCTGTGTCAAAATGGGGATGATAGGCTTTATGAACTAATCCATCTTCATCTGACTTCTTTATAATCTCTAAAGCTTCCTCCTTGGAGATCAATCTAGTAAACCCCTGTTCTGAAGTATACCGCGCAGATTTTCCAAAAGTAAAGCAATTTTCTCTAATATCTGTTTGTTTGCAGGGATTGTCTAATAAATCCTGTTGGTGGCGACAAAAGCAATGACCAACGGCGATATCGTCGAATTTTTCAACAAGTTCTTCTACCTTTTGAACTGGTAAAATCTTCTCTTCAGGAACATCTAGAATTGTATCTACTACTATTTCGATTTCGTTTCCAGAAGCTTTATTGATTGTGTACGGTATAGTTCTATCAACTGGAGCCCTTCTTTTCACAAAGGCTTCTACTCCCTCGTAATTTTTTTTTAATATGTCCTGAAGTCCACTCGTTAATTCGTGATATAATCGTGCTAATTCCCTGTTTGCTATATTATCTTCTAATTCTCCCATAAACGTATATTCAAAAACACCAACATCAATGAAAGGCATTAACCGGTATACAATAACACCGTGTCTATTAGGTTGGTTAAAAATCAATCCTACTTTTGCCAATTTAATAAGGTTAGATAGAAGATCCTCTTCAGATAGACCACTAGTTTCTTTTAATTGTAATATGGTTTGGGATGTCTTAGACTTAAAGTATTTTATATAACTGAGAGCCTCTTCATCAGGTAAAATGTGTTTTAAAATTTTAATAAGAGTATCACCAATGGTTAAAGGCGTACCACCTGCTCCATTAATTATCTGAGCTGCTTTTTTATATTTCCTATATGTTTCTTTATCCATTGTTTCTGTCATTTTTTTTCTTCCAAATATTATACACTATTTCAATTTGTTTTCTTGAATTATTTATATTTTATTTCGCTTTCTTTCTATTTCTTTCCATTATAAAAACTATTCTATTAATTTTAATGTGAAAAAAAAAATTATTTAGGTTTAAATATAATTGCGGGTTTATGTTTTTCAGAGTATACAAATCCTGAGGTCTCTTGAATATCTCCATATTTTGCTTTCAATTCCTCTAACGTTCCTGAATCAAGGGCACGAGCGTAACAAGATTCTACGCATACAGGTTGTTTTCCTTGTTCATGTCTATCAACACAAAAATTACATTTTTGCATTTTAGCTTTTTCTTCGCCACCAAACTGAGGAGCTGAATACGGACAAACATCCTTACATAAGTGTCCCGCACAATTTAAGCATCGCTCAGCTTCAGCTATGGCTGCTTCTTCACTGTAACCCATTGTTACTTCATTGAAATTAGAGATTCTTTCTGCTACCGGTAAATTTGGCATGGGTTGACGTTCAGTTTTAATAATATCTGAAGGGATATCGATTTCTATTTCAGTTGCTTTGCTCATTGGGATCGCTCTTGTCCTAAGTACATCTCCTTGTAAATAGCGGTGCATATGCGAAGCTGCATTCTGCCCGCTGGCAATAGCATCTATGATGCTTGCTACTCCACTAAAACAGTCTCCAGCAACAAATACACCCTCTTTATTGATCAATTGAGTTTCTCTATCAGCTTCAATAGTACCACTAGAATTGATTTTAATTTTACTAGAATTCGATATATCTGGTTTTTGTCCAACTGCAAATATTACGGTATCAGCTTCTAAAATGTGTTCATTTCTGTCAACAATATCAAATTGAGGTTGACCTTCTTCATTAAAAGTACACTCTGTGATGTCTAGGCATCCTACTCCAGAAACTTTTCCGTTATCGCCTTCAATACGAGTAAATGTATGAGAATCATGAATTTGAATTCCTTCTTCTCGAGCTTGTTCAACTTCAGAGGTTGAAGCAGGCATATCATCACAGCATTCTAGACAAGATACCGCTACTTCAGCAGCACCTAATCGTCGAGCAGTACGAGCACAATCCATAGCAACATTTCCACCCCCGATCACTATAACTTTACTGCCTATCTTTACATCTTTTCCAAGGTTGACATTTCGCATGAATGAAGACCCAACAAGTGTTCCTTCTAAATCAACACCAGGAATTTTGAGAGTTGTTCCTTTATGAGCGCCAATCGCTATTAAAACAGCTCCATATTCTTGGCTTAAAAGATCATCTACTCCCTTTTCTAAGTCGATAGGTGAATTAGTTTTAATATCTACCCCTAAAGCTTTTATATAATCAATATCCCTTTGAAGAATTTCACGTGGTAAGCGATGTTCAGGAATTCCAACAGTTAACATACCCCCAGCTACAGGTAAAGCCTCAAATATGGTTACTCCATAACCTAATCTTATTAAATCGTAAGCAGCAGATAATCCCGAAGGACCAGAACCTATGATGGCTACTTTGTCAGGTTGAGTTTGAGGAATTTTATCGGGAATTTCTTGAGGAACATGATCAGTTACAAAGCCTTTTAGTGCTTCGATCGCGATTGCTTGATCTACTTCTTGTCTTTTACAAACATCTTCACAAGGGTGAAGACACACTCGACCACACACTGATGGTAAAGGCATTCTTCTTCGGATTAAATCCAGTGACTCTTTAAATTTACCCTTAGCAATCAAAGCTGTATATGCGGGTATATGAAGGTGAACTGGGCAAGCAATCTGACATGGTGCTTGTGCTTCTCCATATAGGGTCTTTGAATTTGAAATAATACCACAATGATGTTCTTCACGACATTTTTCTTGATCAATGACTACAATTCCATCATTTTCTCGTTTAGTTATAGCTTCATTAGGGCAAACGAAAGCACATACTGGTTCTTCGCAATGATAGCAGGGTGAAATTAAATAGCTAGCAAATATGTTAGGAAATGGGCCTTCTTCATGGTATTTAACCCTCATCCATGAAGCAGGACCTGCAGGTACATCGTTCCAATCTTTACATGCTACTCTACAAGCATGGCACCCAGCACATCGTGATTGATCAAAATAAAATCCTACTTGCACTTTAGGCACACTCCTTCTCAGTTTTTACTTGAACTAGACATGTCTTCAATGCAGCAGCGCCTCCTTCACTCATCGCGTCTTTAGTTAATGTGTTTGCACAACCTCCTCTATCAATTCCATCTTCATCAGGATTAAACCAAGCTCCTTCTGGCATTGCAACCACTCCAGGGATAATTCGTTTTGTTACCCAAGCATTAACCGAAATTGTTCCACGGTCATTGAAGACTAGAACAGTGTCTCCATCTCGAACTCCTCTTTCCTCAGCATCAACAGGGTTTATCCATAGTCTTTGTAATCCAATTTCTTGTAGCCATTCGACTTTTTGTAATTCAGAGTGAACTGAGTGTCGAGGATGAAAACTTAAAAATTGGAGAGGGTACTTTTCTGCTAATGGATCATCACGATTTTCCCATGTAGGGACATAACTTGGAATAGCAGGAGCCATAGGGTTGTTCCAACTGGCGATTTGGTCTGAGAAAATTTCAATCTTTCCAGATGGAGTTGGCCAAGGATTGTTTTCAAAATCATCTATATTCTTTTTAAATGCTACATACGGTTTTACATCTTTGATTCTATAAACACCATCGGTTTTATATTTTTGATAATCTTTTCCAATATATTGTTTTAAATCCGGAGCAAGAGCTGTAAACACACGTAACATTTTTTCTTCAACAGTATCTAATTGTTGTATTTCTTCCTGGACACTTTTGCTAGTTGCTTTCATGAATTCATTAAGTACGGCATCTAATCCGAAGTTTTCGATACCCAATCGTTTTGCCAGTTCCTCAGCTATCCTTATATCATCCTTGCACTCTCCAAGTGGCTCAATTGCCTTATTCATGTGTCCAAAATAAGGACCTGATGGCCATGGTCTTGTAAGATCACTCCTAGCAGCAAAACTTGTGACCGGAAGTACTATATCAGCATATTGGGCCGTAGGAGTCATCCAAATTTCAGGGACTACAGTAAACAAATCTTCTCTCTGCATAGCTTTCCTTGAAAGGTTTGCATTTCCTATTTGATTTAGAAAATCACATTGGAAAAACATAGCAAATTTGGCATCAAAAGGATATCCACCAGCTTTACCCTTGAGAATTGCATCAAAAACTTTATTAACATGCACCTTTTTATCTAAGCGATCTCTTGGATTTATATTACCTCTTAAAGAAGGCCCTTTTGGGTATGCTTTATTCACACCAGGAGGAATCGCAATTGATCTAAACATGTGTGCATAAGGAATTCCGTGAAGTCCACCACAAGCACTTCCTCCAGGTCTTCCTATGTTTCCTGTCATTGCAGATAATGTAATTGCTGCGCGATTATATTGACCACCCATATACGATCTTGCTGGACCCTGAGCGTCTTCTAGTGCGGCAGGTTTTGTTGTAGCATATTCTCTAGCTAATTCTGTAATTGTGGAGGATTTTACGCCACATATCTTTTCAGCCCATTCTGGTGTTTTCGGGATACCATCATCCTCACCCATTACATATGCTTTATATTTACCAAATCCATGAGTATATTTATCAAGAAATTCTTGATCCTGAAGATTTTCTTTTAAAATCACGTATGCCACAGCGGCCATCATGGCGACATCAGTTCCAGGAATTATTGGAATCCATTGATCAGCTACAGTTAAAGCAGTATCTGTATATCTTGGATCAATAGCTATTACCTTTGCTCCATTTTCCTTTGCTTTAATTAACCACCATAGAGTATTTGTCCCCCCAATCATACGTGCAGGATCGAAACCCCAGAGGATTATCAATTTAGAATTCATCCAGTCTTCTTTACTATTTCCTACAAAAATTTGGCCAAAACCATACGACGCTTGTGTTCCATATATCGCTCCTTGCGAGGATATATTTCCATATGTTGTTGAGAACCCTCCTAAAGCATTAAATAATCTTTGATATGCTGCAGCAGGAAGATGTAGAGAACCAAAGTATCCTCCATTAGCTACAACCAATAGACTCTGATTTCCATATTTTTCCTTAACTTCCTTAATCTTAGCGGCAACTGTATCAAGAGCTTCATCCCATGTTATTCTTTCAAATTGACCAGAACCCTTTGGTCCTGATCTTTTTAGAGGATATTTTAATCGTTCTGGATGGTAAAGATAACCCCTTATTGATCGACATCGTAGGCAAGCTCTAAGTTGGTTATCGGGATCTGCCGTGTCATCACCTTCTACTCTGATGATTTTGCCATCCTTCACATGAAACCTTAAAGGACACCGCCCTCCACAATCAAAAGCAGAAGTTGTGTGGATAATTTTAATATCATCATCTTTCAAAACTTCTTCATTTTCCATATTATTATCACCAATTAATTAATGTTTTTTATGAAAGATAAACAAATAAATATTGAGCTTTCATATTTCTTATCAAATTTAGTATAATCGGGTTAAATTTAGTATATACAAATTTTTTAAGAATTAAACTTTTATAAATATAAATCGTATATTTATTAATAATTTTTTTAATATTAATATTTTGTAGTCGATCTCACTATGAATTTTGCATAAATATGATTTTAGATAAAAATACACACCCTAAATCATGTTTTATCCCTGAAACCAAAGAGTTAGATATAAAACTTATTTCACTATAGATTGTAGACTTGCAAAGAGGGTTTAAAATGAATTTACGCTTTTTTTCTTGTTAACCAACATTTTTAATTATATTTGAAAAATTCTTTATTTAATAGACAATTATTTATCCTAGTTTTATAAAAAGATGTGAAAAAATAAATGGATATCAAGTCTGAATCTGGATTTATCCAAAGATATAATATGCTGATTGGAATTATTATAATCGCCTTATTTACAAGTATCTTGCTGACAATTTTACCTTATGGAATTATCTTTTTTGGAGATATATATTTGGTTATAGGATGTTGTTTTGGCCTCTATTTTACGTTTAAATATAAAAAAGAATCACAATCACATATTAAAACGGGTATTATTGTAGGATTAACTGGTTCAGTATTATCAATAATATTAGCAAGTATTTTCATAGCATTAGTATATGCGATTGATTTTTTCCTATTTTTATTAGCCTTATTAGTGAATTTTGGGATAATGACCGTATTTGTTGGATTAATAATAGGTTATCTCTTTGGGTACTATTTTAGAAATAAAGAAGGTGCACCGAGAGAATCTTCTCGGTTTTAATTAGCTTTTTTTTAAAACTATCCTTATTTTTATTTAAAAAAATATATAGGTGAAATTTGAAGTGTCAGAACTAAAATTTGAACATATTAAAATTGATAAAGTGGAAGAGGGAAATTACGCAGTAATATCAATTAATCGTCCAGAGAGATTAAATGCGTTGCAAAATAAAACCTTAAAAGAGATTGCTGATGCCTTTGAATCGATGGAATTAGATAAATCGGTTAGATGCGTAGTTTTGAGAGGTACTAAAGATTTCGTTAAAAAACCAGCCTTTTCTGCCGGCGCTGATTTATCAGCTCGTAGGCATCCTGATGTTGATCCAAGTAATTTAATGGATCAGAGTCATGCAATGCATTTAAGACATAAGTACTATGATTCAATAGAGAGATTTCCAAAACCCATCATAGCTGCTGTAGATGGTTACGCTTTAGGTGGCGGATTTGAACTAGTACTAGTATGCGATATTGTTATAGCATCAAAGCGCTCTGCATTTGGTTTTCCAGAAATTAAACGAGGAATCGCTCCCTTCAATGGAGGAACACAGAGACTAATCAGAAATTTAGGTAAAATAAGAACTAAAACCATGATTTATTTCGGTGAGCATTATTCAGCTGAAGTTTTGTATGATTGGGGATTAGTATCATACTTGGTCGATAATGATGATTTCGAAGATTTAGTGCATGAAAAAGCAACTTGGTTAGGAAACGCCGCCACAAAAAGCCTATTTGTCATAAAGAAAGCAATAGACTATGGTACTCAAGTACCACTAAATGTTGGGCTTCAATTTGAACATTTGGGTTATGCGGTTAATTCACAATCTAAAGATGTTACCGAAGGTGTGACAGCATTTTTACAAAAGAGAAAACCTAAATTTACAGGTAAATAATTAAAAAAATAAAATAAAATTTTTTGTCCTTTTTCTTTATTTTAAACCATATCAACAAATTTTCCAGTTTTTAATAATTCGCATGGTTTCAAATATGGTTTTTGCAACTTCTCAGAATATTCCTCTAAAAGTTTAGCCATTTCTTCGTAGTGTTCAGTTGCGAATTTCATTGGCCCTGGAAAGTTCATACCTGCTAATATCGCCTCATCTATAACGCTCCAACTAGAAACGACACCTTCTTCTAATATTCTACATCCCTCGTTAGCACTGATAGCTCCGAATACTAAACGGTTCACTAAGCCAGCTTTTTTAGAAAGATCTGGTTGTGGTCGTCCTTTAGACCAATCATAGAACCCTTGACCTGTTTTTTTTCCCAATTTCCCTTCTTCGACTTGCATCGTTAAAACTTTGCCCGGTTTAAAATCAGGAGAAAGTTTCTCAGCGTAATATAATTGAGCATGGTAAGCAATGTCCCTACCAGTAAAATCTGATAGTGTAAGCGAAGTCATTGGAGCATTAGGACCGGATAAATCGGCGTCTACTTGTTCCCATGGAATACCTTTCTCATACGCCAGATCAACTATAAAATTTGAATACATACTACTTGGTGATAAAACACGGTTAACGATAAATCCAGGACGATCTTTAAGAACGCGAGCAACAAATCGCTTTCCTCTTAAACAAGGTAAAGATTCTGAGAATTCGACTCCAATATCCATTGCCTCGTCAGAACTTTTATCACCTTTTATCACTTCTATTAGTCGCATCAAAGGAGCAGGGTTAAAAAAATGCATTCCAATAACGTTTTGCGGTTTATTACAGCCTTGAGCAATTTCAGTAATACTTATTGATGACGTGTTCGACGCAAAAATGCAATGATCTGGCGAATTCTCAATAACTGTGTTACAGAGTTTTTGTTTTACATCTAGTTTTTCGACGACAGCTTCTATAACTAAATCAGCATTTTTAACTGCTTCAGCTAGGTCTTTATTTACGCTTAAATTTGCCATTATGGCGCCTGCGGAAACACCCTCTGGCAATTTCCCTTTAGCTTCGAGTTTTTCGAATCCTGTTTTATTATATTCTAACCCTTTTTCAATGATTTCATCAATAACATCAACCGCAATAACATTATGGCCTGCCATTAAGCACACTTGGGTAATTCCTTTTCCCATGTCTCCAAATCCTAACATAACAACATTTTTTACTTTTGTCATAATAATCCTCTCAATATTTTTAATAAGAGTAAATCATTTGCCAAACAATACATCTGGGGTAGCAGCACCTTCACTTTTCGAAGGCAAGTTCTTCATCAGTTCGCTTTTAACGCGGTCAGCTAAGAGTTCAGCTGTGAATGGCTTACCATTGTTTTCAATCATTTTTACAGCTCTCCATCCACGGTACACCCAGACTTTATCGCCAATTGCTCTAAAAACTTCTCCATTGATTTCTCTAGCTTTATCTGAAGCTAAAAACACCACTAATGGTGCAAAATGAGCAGGATGAAACAAATCAAATCCATCTTTCGTTTTAGTGCTCATCCAACCAACCAGTTTTGGAGTCTCTTCGGTAGTCATTGGCGTTCTTGCACTTGGTACAACGCAATTAACAGTTGCATACTTAGCTATTTCTCGAGATACTATTGCGGTGAAAGTTGCGATACCTGATTTCGCCGCACCATAATTAGACTGACCAACATTACCATATAATCCCGAATCAGAAGCCGTATTTATAATCCGTCCAAAATTCTTTATTTCTGGATCTTCTTTACCCATCTTTCTAAAATAAACAGCCGCGTGGCGAGTTAAATTAAATGTTCCTTTCAAGGAAACGGCAACAACATCGTCAAAATCTTGCTCTGACATATTAAAGATCATTCTATCCCTAATAATCCCAGCATTATTCACAACAATATCTAATTTACCAAATTCCGAAATTGCTTGATCTATCATTTCAGCTGCTTTTTTAAAATCAGTTACAGAGTCATTATTAGAAATAACCTTAACTCCGAGCTTTTCACACTCCTTAGCTACTTCTTCTGCGCCACTAATATCATTAACAATCAAATTGCATCCTTCTTTTGCCATTAATAACGCTTCCTCTCTTCCTAATCCTCGTCCAGCGCCAGTTACAATGGCAACCTTTCCATCTAACATTCCCATTTATTTTTCACTTTATATTTCTTTTGATTGATATATAGTTCTTAATGATCAATGTATATTTATAATATTTTTTTTAGACTCCACTAGATAGATGTTATATCAGTTTAATCTTAATTAGGATAATTTTGAGAGGAAAAAAAAGTTCTATTCTTTATAATCTGATTCTTTTACAATTAAATTTGGATCTGTTAACCCCAATTCTAATTTTTTTAACACGTACTTTCTAAATTCTTGGCTTGTAAAAGGTTGAGTTCTAAATTGAATAGTTTCGTCCGCTTTTGTTTCCTTCTTCACACTATTATTGTCTTCAAGAATTCTCATATTATATTCTACAATTGAAGCCCCTAAAATTAAACTGTATATAAAGAAGGAAAGAACCGCGCTGTTATCTTCTTTAATTTCTCCGTTATTTATGGCTTCCTGTATTTTACGAGTTGTTCCGTCTAAAAAATTAAAAGCCTTATATTCTTTTTCAAATTTTCCTACCTTGTCAGACGGTGGTGAAGGTATAATATGCATCAATCTTGATGCCGCGGGGTCATTTTCAGCAAACTCGAGAAAATGATTAAAGATTTTCATTAACAGATCCACTTTAGATCCTTTATGAGATTCTATTATTACTTTATTCTCGTCTTTAAATTGCTTATAGAATTTATTCCGAATAGCTATCCAAAGTTCTCGCTTGCTATCAATATAATTATACAGATTATTTTGGTTCATGTCAAGATTTTTAGCCAAACCGCGTAAACTAAATCCTTCTATACCCTTTTCATTAAACAATTGTTTTCCAGCATCTAAAATACGTTCAAACTGTTCAGCTTTTTTTTGTGGTGAACGACTTCTGGTTTTTCCTTTGTTTCGCTCTGAACTCATAGATTCACACTTTTAAAGAGATATTTTGATAACTTAAAAAAAATGATCTCATTAATATCTATTAATATATACCGTATATTTAATATTTTGTAGTTTTCAATATAATAGCTTAAAGATTGTTTTAAAATAATTTTGCTACTATTCTAAAGAGTTTATTTAAAATGAAAAAGAAAAAGAAAAATTAATTGGAATTATTCGATTCCTTATTTTAGAGAAGAATAATTCTTTTTTATTGCTGCTTCTGCTCCCTTTATTACTCTTTCAATGATGTCATTAACACTGTCTATACTATTGATAATTCCGATTGATTGGCCAAGAAGAACCGCTCCGTGTTCAGTGTCGCCGTTATACACTCTATCGTAGGCATCTGCATCTTTTTGCATCATCTCAAGAGTTATAGAATTCTCATAGGCTATCATTTCCTCTTTTGTAGAAGGGGCAGGGTGTGCTAAAGCATACTCGTTTTTATATAATCGAATTGGGCCAAACGATCCAGTATAAAGACTAGTATCTTGTGGAGTTCCAGGGGGAACTAAAGCCTTGTATTTCTCGTGAAATTCGCTCTCTTTGGAGGCAATGAATCTAGAACCCATTGCAATTGCTCCTGCGCCAAGAGAAAGAGCAGCAGCTAAGGCTTCTCCGGTGGCAAATCCACCACAAGCAATTTTTGGCAAGTCTGGAAAAGCTTCATTTAGTTGCTGGAGTAATACAAGTGTCGAAACTTTTTCATAGGATTGGTGGCCGCCTCCTTCAGTGCCAGTACAAACAATTCCATCTACTCCTGCATCTACGCATTTTTGGGCTAACCAACGCGCTGGTGCCACGTGAAAATGTTTGACTTCCGATTTCTCTCTAAGTTCTTGAAAAGATTTAGAAGAGGGAAGGAGTTTTGAAGAACCCGCAGAAGTTAAGAAATAAACGCATTGTTCTCTCATTTTAGGATTGTCCATAATAATCTTAGGTATATCAGTGATCATTTCTTTGACTCCACGGTTGTTGCGCGATGTGAGAATGTTAAGTCCAAAGGGCTTATCAGTGTGTTCAATCATGTATTCAATGCTTGTTTTATGCTCCTCGACAGGATCAGTACCCACTATGTTAACGTTCGATAATACACCTAATCCACCCGCTTCGCTCACTGCTAAAGCTAACTCACGCGTGAAGAAGGGACCCATAGGGGCGCTGAAAATTGGATATTTTAATCCAAACATCTTTGTTATGTTCGTTTCTATCATTTTTTTCACTTTATTTATTTAACAGATATCTTAGTTAATATAAACTGTATATTTATATTAAAACAAATTTAATATTAAAAAATTGTGAATTGAAGTAAAACTAAAAAAAATTTAGTATAAAGATTTTTCTTCAGATGACGAATAATTTAGATTAAATCTAATGATTCTAAAACAGCAGTAATTAATCTATTACCTCTTGTATCAGAATGATATTTATTATCTTTTGTTTCTTGTAAAGTTTGAGTCCTCATCTGATTCATGACATAACCTATACCAATGTGTGCATCTAGATCCATTTGTATAGCTGATCCACCCATCCCTCCCCAAAAACATGTCCTGGGATTCGGGCGTGGACGTTCTTTGAATGGCAAGGCCACCCCTAGACCCCATCGAATAGTATAAGCCAATAAAAGATCCCTACCGAAAATCTGTTCTTCAAGGATTTTTTCTAATGTTTCTTGAGATATAATTCTTATACCTTCAAGTTCTCCTTCACACGCAATTACAGATGCTATTTTTGCTACAGATCTCGCGTTACCATGACCGTTGGAAGCGGGGAGTTCTGCTGCTTGCCATGCGCGATCCCCAGAATAGTCTCGTATACTCCCATTCAAACCCATTTTAATTCCCACAGAGGGTAATTTCCGCGCTTCTAAAGCAATTAATTCAAAAAGCTCCTTAACTCGGTTTAAATCTTCTGGCTTTCCTTCCATTTTCAAATATTTAGAGATATATTCGGGTTCGTCTTTTACTCTGGAAAATATCCAGTTCATGGTTCTGGCTCGATCCTTTGAAGTAATAAAGCTACAATCGGGATTTTTAATTTTCCCCCTTTTAAATTTAATTATACCATTTGAAATTATAACAGAAAATTGATCTTCAGCTCCAAAATCAAGCAATACATTTTTGTCTAAAGTCTTAATTTCTTTTTTAACGATTTCTGAATTATTTCCAATATCAAAAACTCTTTTCATAAGAAGGAACATATCATTTATAATAGGACCGTCAGGGATTAATTTAGTAACACGTGGAACATGTTCTTCTGCCAATCCGATGTGAAAATCTATTTTAAGGCGATCTGCTACTTCTTCCTTAAAAAATTTTCCAAGAGACTTTCCAGTAACTCTTTTAACCAATTCTCCTAACAAAAATCCGTGGGTAGCAGAATGATAACCCGATTTAGTACCTGGTTCCCACCATGGCTTCTGAGCCGCTAAAAGGCTAGTTATTTTATCCCAATCATACCAAGAACTCGAAGGGATTGGTTCTTCTATTCCTGCTAGACCAGAGGTATGGCTTAAAAGTTGTCGTACTAAAATATTTTCTTTTCCATTTTGTGCAAACTCCGGCCAGTATTTCGCTACTTTTTCGTCTAAATCTAGGAGCCCTCGATCTACACACATCATGGTACATAGTACTGTCGGAACTTTAGTTGTGCTATATACATTACAGATGGTATCTTTTTCCCAAGGTTGGGTTTTGTTTATATCTTTATGTCCTCCCCAGATATCTATTACATACTTACCGTTAATCATTACGGCAAAGCTCGCGCCAATTTCCATTCCTTCTTTAAAGTTCTTCGAAAAAGCGTCTTTAACGGCTTCAAATTGAGGTATGCATAACCCTTGTATTTTAACTTTACCTGTCATGGCTTTAAAATATTTTTTTAATTATCTCTATATATGCTACAAAAATTAAACTATAAGTTTAATCGGTAAAATTCTTGGCGCCTGCCCATTCTAATTTGACTAAATCGGGAATCTCAAATTTAGTTTTTACGTCAATTACAGCAGGTTTACCAGAATTTTTTGCGCGTTTCAACGCGGGAGTGATCTCATTAGGATCAGTGACCTCTTCGCCGTAGCATCCAAAGCTCTCCGCTATTTTTCCATAATCACAGTCAGGTAAGTCTACATCGATATAACGCTCTTTAAAAACTAATTTTTGACCACATTTTATATTACCCCAACACGCATTATTTGCAATCACAAAAATTAGATTTTTTAATCCTAATCTGACAGCTGTTTCTAAATCTTGGATGTTTATCATAAAACTTCCATCTCCTGAGATTGAAATGACTTGTGTATCTGGTTTGGCTAGTTTTGCTCCAATTCCATAGCCTACGGATGTTCCAAGGTGGCCCATGCCAATAGCTTGCAGAGTTGATAAGGGTTTTCGTTCCTTATACATATTAATTGCCTCTAATGCATAGTATGTAATGTCTCCTCCATCATTAATAAGAATAGCGTCATCATCTATAAAATCATACACTTCTTTAACTAATCTTTGTGGAACAATGGGCATATTATCATTAGAAGCTTTTCTCGTGTAGACGGATTGACTTTTCTGTTTTTCGGCAAGAAGCGTTTTCAACCACTCTCTTTTTTCAATCTTTTTAGTTTTCTTGACTTCTTCGAGGATTTGCGTTAAAAACTGCTTACAGTCGGCAACAATTCCCAGCGTAATTGGTTTCGATCGCCCAATTATGGATGGATCAATATCAACATGAATCATTTTTTGGGTGTCCCTCCAGACTGGAGCTTTTCCAAGAAATAGTGTGTGTGAAAACTTAGTACCAAGGGCTAAAATTACATCTGCTCTTGTTGTAGCTTGATATGTCGCACTTCCTATCGATGTCCCAAGAAAACAACTTGATTGATTTGAGAGAGATCCTACTCCCATAATACTCGTCATTACAGGGATTTGTAGATATTCTGCTAATTCCTGTAATTCGTCCCATGCTTCAGCTCTTAGGACTCCACCACCAGACACTATTAAAGGTTTTTCGGCAGACAAAAGGAGTTCTAATGATTTTTTTATTAAATCTTCATTAACGGAGGGTTTTGCCATAGCTCTGTATTGATCTGACGAGATTATCGCTAATTTGTTCTCTTTTATTTTCTGAAAATATACATCCGCTACAATTTCTAGAAGTACAGGTTGTGGTCGACCTCCCGTTACTTCCCGAAATATCTTTTGTACTGCGTCTGGAATTTCTTCTATATTTCTAACAGTTTTTTGATATTTAGTGATTGGTTTGAACAAGGTAATTTGATCTAAATTACCTTGAAGAACAAATGAATCTTCCTGCTGACTGTTAACTTGTGGTATTATTGCAATAACGGGGATATTGTCGCTCCAAGCAGCTCCTATTCCAGGGACGAGATGTAATGCTCCCGGACCAACGGTTCCAAAACAAACTCCTGGCGTATTAGTCACTCTCGCATAAGCATCTGCTGCATGGGCTGCTGCTTGTTCGTGACGAAACATAACCGTATTAATTCCTTGTTCTCTCCCCCATTTATGGATTGCATCGAACATCGGGAGGAAATGGCCACCAATAATGCCAAACATATATTTGACATTTTCTTTGAGGAGACATTTAATTAAGACATCTCCTCCATGAATCAACTTATTTTCTGACATAATATCCACTCAAATTTTTAATGGTAAGCGTATATTTAAAAATTCATAAATCAATTAAAGTTTTTGCTTAAACCTTGTAGGATTTCATAAAATTTTCAACTTCTAACCGACTAGGCTTTTACTTCGTTTTTTGAAATAAAAATTCTTGCTTAGTAAGTTAATTCTATCAAAAAACTACTTGAAGTATCTCAAAAATCTCTCATATTTTCATATTCTATTTTATATAGATAATTTACGGTAATGAGATAAGAAGAATAAAAAACTTTTATAACTTTAATAGACAAAGTATATCATAAAAAAATTAATAAAACTGTGATTAAAAATGTCAAAAGTAGAAGAGGCTTATAAAGAAATTGAGAACATCCTTGGATCTGACTATATCACTGATAAGGATTTTATGAAAGCAGCGTATTCAAGGAATGTAGACCCCGCTTTTCCAGATAGGTGGGCTGACATAATTGTAAGACCAGAAACTACAGAAGAAGTTTCAGATATAGTGAAGATTGCCAATAAATATAAGATTCCTATGGTTCCAAGAGGTGGTGGCGCTGATCTCGTTGGAGGTTCAGTCACTGAAGGTGGAATTCTTTTAGATCTTACACGGATGAACAAAATTTTGGAAATAAATACGGAAGATTATTATATTATAGTTGAGTGTGGTATTACATGGGGAGATTTGGTTTCACAACTACATCCTATGGGTTATACAACAGGTACTATTGGCCCAGGAAGTGGATATGCAGCAACAATTGGAGGAGGTCTTTCCAATAGCACTGCAGGAGGAGGATCAACTAAATATGGTTTAGTTCCTGATATCTGCTTAGGTGTTGAGGTAGTTTTACCTAATCCTCAAGGAACCATCATTAAAACTGGAGCCGCAGCAAGTAAATATGCTAAACCCTTTTGCCGATATGGTTTATCTCCTGATTTTACTGGGCTTTTTATGGGCGACGTTGGTACGATGGGAATTAAAACCAAAGCTTACCTAAGAATATGGCCAGATCCTCCATTTAAAGCAAGTAGAAGTTATCTTCTTAAAAATGGTGATTATAATAACATATTTAAAATAGCACATAGCATTAGGAACGATATTGGAGATGGATTGCGCGATTTAATGGTTTTACCTCAAATACTCGTACAAATGACTGCAGGTGATTTAAGAACACCAGAGGGGAAAAAAATAAGGATTAAAGGACCGTTATTCATGATAACCTTGGAGGCAACAGATCAACGAATCTTAGATGTTCATCTAGAAAAACTCGAGGAGATTATGACAAAAGATAATATTACGACCCCCCTTCCTAAACCACCAGCTGGTGCGGAAGGATCAGCGTGGAAATATGATTTAAAAAGTCAATTTCATTTTTTCCAAGCATCAATATCCGCTACACCCGCAAATATCACAATGGTTACATGCCATAAAATACCCATTTCACACATGGGGAATATACATAAAAAGATTCTTGACTTTGATATACAGAATAAAGATCATTTTCCCGAAGGAAATGCGTTACCTCCCGGAACATTCGCTGCAATGCAATATTTTCTACCTAATGGGAACTTTGTAGTATTAGGAGGTTTTACGGGGAATAATGTGGATGAAATGCGAGAACAGAACATGAAAATGTGGCATAAGAAAACCAGATATCAGGTCCGTTATGGCGCAGTTCATTACTGGCTTGGTGAATCGATTTCACAGTCAATTGTGGAAGCAGACGCATTTACACCGGAATATAGGCAATTTTTTAAAGACATGAAAAAAGCGGTGGATCCAAACTTTCTATTGAGTCCAAATAAATTTCACATGTATAGCTATGAAGACGATATGGCTAAATACATAGTAAAAGATGAGGGGTAGGTAAGAAAAATGACTGAAAACAAACCGGAAGAAAAATTTAAACGTTTAGCTAAAGTTGGACCAAGCGTATTACAATGTATAGCGTGCGGTGATTGCAGGGAACAAACTGATTACACGGCGAGCCCACAAAAGTGGGGCGTGTGCGTAGCAAGAGAACATACATCTGGATTCGAACCTTTTTTTAGTAGGGGAAAAATGCAAATAATTCGATCGCTCTGGCAAGGAAAATTAGAATTAAGCAAGGACATGGCAGATGTTATATTCCAGTGCCCTACATGCAACGCATGCTCAGAAGCGTGTGCTTACGATATGGATAACGTTGCTCTTTATGAAGCTTTGCGGGCTGAATTAGTTGATGCGGGGTATGGATTAGAAGCGCATATTCCGATGAACAAAGCGATGATTGAACTCTTAAACCCTTATGAAAGAGACAACAAGCTTAAAAGCAAATGGTTAGAAAAGCTAGATTTCAAAGTAAAAGATGCTAATACCGAACAAGCAGATTTTCTTTATTTTGTAGGATGTACAGCTGCTTTAACTCCAGATATTGAGAAAGTAGCATTAAATACAGCCAAGACTCTAAATAAATTGGGTATAGACTTTTCTGTTTTCGGAGAACATGAAGTGTGTTGTGGAAGCGTTGGAAAGAGAACAGGAGACCTTAAAGCCTTTAATTCGGTTGCAACGAAGAATTATGAAATGTTTAAGAAAAGTGGAGTGAAATCTATAATTACAAGTTGCGCAGGTTGTTATAGAACTTTAAAGAAAGATTATGCTGATTATATGAAAGAGCTAGGAATTACAGTCTATCATACGATTGAATTCTTAAACAAATATGTAAAGGAAAACAATGTAAAGTTAAAAAATTTAGAATTAAATACGACGTACCATGATCCATGTCATACAGGACGACATATGGGGCTCTATGAAGAACCGAGAGAGATATTGAACAAAATTGCGAATATAACTGAGATGAAAACAATTAAGCAAAGTGCAAACTGTTGCGGAGCTGGTGGAGGACTAAAAAAAGGGTTTTCTGAGTTGGCTCTAGAAATTGCTAAGAGTAGAATAAAGGAAGCTGAGGAAACAGGCGCAGATAACTTAGTAAGTATTTGCCCTTTCTGCTATAGAAACTTAGCTGATGCAATAAAAGCACTTAATTCCGATATAAAAATGGTAGATCTGATGGAGTTAGTAGAACAAGCTTTAAATTAATTTTTTTTTTAATAAATATATAAAAATTTAATAAAAAGGAAAAATGGGATAATAAGAATGGTAAAATTAAGTGATTCAATTACAATTAGAGATGTTGTATTTAAAAATAGGTTAGGTTTTCCACCCATGTTATCATTTTCATCTAATCGAAATGGTGCTCCAACTACAGCGTCTTTTCGCATATATGAAGATAAAGCTCGTGGAGGAGCAGGATTAATTACTTATGAAAACACGAATCCTGACCCTCCCTTAGTAATAAGTGCTGGTATGGCGCATATAGGGACCGAGAAGGAGGTCCGAAAATATAATAAACTTACGGACAAGATCCACGAATATGATGCTAAGATAGGAATGCAAATGGGTTATGGCGGAATAATAGCTTTGATGTTTAGTGGATTTATGAATATACAAATGATAACCAACGGTCCTTCAGTCATGGATCCCGTAGAAGCAACTTCAGCACAGAGTTCAGTGGTACCTGGGTTTGCGGATCGCTTAAAAAAACTTGGTTCTGGAATCCGTGAATTGAATATTGAGGAAATTGCTGAAATTGAGGAAAAATTAGCCCAAGGGGCAGTGAGAGTAAAGAATGCGGGATTTGATTACATTGATATACATTCTGGTCATGGAATGTTATTATCGGCATTTTTATCGCGGTTTTATAATAGGAGGACTGATGAATATGGAGGAGCAGTAGAAAATCGATGTCGGTTTTTGGTCGAAACGATTG
>JAHQWP010000084.1 GCA_029856235.1 Promethearchaeia archaeon | reverse complement strand
CTTCAAGCGGAACGATGGCACATAGCTTTATACAAAAATTTGATAATGAAATGGAGAGTTTCGATGTTTATAACCGCATCTACGGAGATAATTCCACCCTCTTAATTGATACTTACGATACAGAACAAGCAGCTAAAAGCATTACGAAGTTTAAAAATTCAATTAGGGCGGTAAGAATTGACTCGGGTAATCTCATTGAACATTCAAGAAAAGTAAGAAAAATACTGGATGAAAACGGATGTGAAAAAGTGCTGATCGTTGCTAGTTCAGACTTAAATGAATATAAAATAAAGGAAATTCTTGAAAATGACGCACCAATTGATGCTTTTGGAATTGGTACTGAACTAGCTACTTCTCGTGACGATCCTACTATAGCAGGTGTATATAAATTAATAGAATATAACAATAAACCAAAAATTAAAATAAGCGAAGATAAGTTAACCTATCCTGGCAATAAAGAAATCTATAGATTTTATAATGAGCAAGGAGAATTTAAAGAAGACTTATTGATGTTAGAGAATGAACCAGTACCTACCAATTCTGAAGCACTTCTTATACCTGTGATGAAAGAAGGAACTTTAGTAACAGATTTACCCGATCTGAATCTTATCCAGCAATATTATATCAAAAATATTGCAAGGTTGCCAGTTAAATTTAAAGAATTAGATGAAAATCACATTTTTCATGTGAGAATTTCTAAAAAATTGAACGAACTTACAACCTCATTATCAGAGAAATTTACCTAATCTTTATTTTTAATTTAATATGAATATTAGATAATAGAAGTAAATCATAATTTTAGTGCTATGACTGCAGATATTTATGAAAAATTAAGAGCGTTCCTAGATATTTTTCCTGTTGGTTTCCGTAAAACTCAATCTGGTGTTGAGATTGAAATTTTAAAGCGTCTTTTTACTGAAGAAGAAGCTCAATTGGCTACATTCTTAACTATGAGACCAGAAAGACCCCGTAGTATTGCAAGAAGAGCGGGACAGAATATAGCTGAGTTAGAAGCAAAACTTGAATCAATGGCAAGGAAAGGACTTATTTTTCGATCTCGACGAGATAATAAAACGCTATACAACTCAGCTCCTTTTATGATTGGATTGTACGAATACTCTGTCAACATAATTGATAAAGAATTAGCTCAACTTTTTAAAGATTATTACTATGAAGCGGGTTTAGAAGAGATAGGGGCGAGTAATGTTCCTGGGTTTAAAGTTATTCCGTTAGAAGAGACAATTCAAACTGAAACCACGCTTTTTCCATACCAAAAGCTTGAAGATTCAATTAGGAAGGCGCGAGTCATTTCTGTAGCTGAATGCGTTTGCCGAAAAGAAGCTAAGTTATTAGGTGAAGGTTGCAATCATCCTATAGAAACTTGTTTAAGCTTTGGTGTTGCGGCTGAATACTATATCGAAAATGGCATGGGAAGAAAAATTACCGCTGAGGAAGCTATTCAAATCATTAAAGAAGCAGACGAATCGGGATTAGTTCACGCCGGAGCAAATTCAAAACACCTTTCCAATATTTGCAATTGTTGTCCATGTTGCTGCATATCCATGAAAGGAATTACTCAGTTCGGACAAGATAAGCATAAATTCATGAATGCGGTGTTCGAATCAATAATTGACGAAGAAACATGCATTGCATGCGGAAATTGTGTTGAAAGATGTCCAGTAAAGGCTATAACCATAGAAGATGTTGCGATAGTAGATAGGGATTTATGCCTTGGATGCGGTTTATGTGCTAGTGTCTGCTCAGAAAATGCTATCAGCTTGAAACCAAGAGAAGATGGTGAAGAACCATTTAGTAGGGTGCTTGAGATGGGAGCCGCAATTGTTGAAGCTAAAAAAAGAATAATTAAATCTTAATAAATTTCGTTTTTAAATACATTTGATAAGTTAGTTGTAGGAGCTGCTAGTTGAGATGTAAAAACATATTACTAACTTTAATAATATTAGTAATAATAATAGTAATCTGATTTTATTTAAATAGCTTAAATCGTATTTTTGGTTAATTAATAATTTTTTGGAGAAAATGTAAAATGTATCATTTAGACGGAACAGATGTTTTAAACGAGAAATACTATAGAAAAACCGCATCAGTTTGCCCAGAATGTCTCAAAAGGATAGATGCAGCAGTTCAAGAAGAAGATGGAAAAATTTTCATGGTTAAAAATTGCCCAGAACACGGAGATTTTAAGGATATCATTAGCTCAAACGCAAAGTATTACAAGTGGACTCATTTTCAGATGAAAAATAAGGATGGAACTATTGCCTGGCAGTTTGAAAAAGACGGTGAAGCTAACCCAGCCGACTGTGCTTCAGACGATCCAAGAGGATGCCCCTATAATTGTGGATTGTGTAGCGAACACTTATCTACTTGTTCCTTAGCCTTAATTGATCTAACAAATCGTTGTAATTTCAATTGCAATTTCTGTTATGCGAATGTAGAAAAATCTGGATATTTAATCGAGCCAACATTAGAAGAGATAGACAGGATTATGACGCACTTCAGAAGCAAACCAATTCCTGCTGTTGCTATTATGTTTACGGGCGGTGAACCAACCGTTAGAAAGGATTTTCCTGAAATCTGTAAAATGGCAAAAGATCATGGATTTAAAGAAGTAATTGTTGCTACAAACGGGTATGGCTTCCAGAAAAAAAATGGAGGACTTGAGTGGACTAAAAAAGTATACGAGATGGGTTTGGATACTCTATACCTCCAGTTTGATGGGATAAATAACGCAACTTATGAGAAGACGCGAAGCATTAAGAATTTAATGCCATACAAGATGCGCGTTGTAGAAAACTGTAGAAAGGTAGGATTGTCATCCATTAATTTAGTAGCTACAATTGTCAAAGGGATTACAGATATTGAAGTTGGGAACATAATTCAATTTGCTCTTGATAATATTGATGTTGTAAGGGGGATAACATTCCAACCTGTTTCCTTATGTGGGCGCATTACAGCAGAAGAGATGGACGAATTAAGAATTACGAACGCTGATGTGATACAAGAAATCGAAAATCAAACTGGCGGCAAAATTAGTATGGATGAAGCGTGGTATCCACTATCAACAATAGTTGAATTCGGGAGAATTGTAGCTTATCTTGCTGATGTAGAGCCAATTGAATTTACTTGCTCACCTGATTGTGGCTTCGCAACCTATTTAGTTGTAGATCCCGACACGAAAGAAATGGTTCCTATTATGGATTACTTCGATCCTCTCAAAATCATTGATTTTGCCAACCGATTTTGGGAAAAAATAAAACATAAAGAAAAACAACCAATTGAATTCTTTGAGGGATTTTTAGGCGACATGGGTAAAACTTTAGATAGTGGTCTTGATTTCTTAGA
This sequence comes from Promethearchaeia archaeon, assembly GCA_029856235.1. GTDB lineage: Archaea > Asgardarchaeota > Lokiarchaeia > Sigyniarchaeales > SOKP01 > SOKP01. The sequence continues at coordinate 2,156 of JAHQWP010000084.1, read as the reverse complement.
TAAAACACAACTTCGAGCCCGATTCCTATTAGGAATGCTTCAATATACCAAGAAACCAGGGAAGCTCATGGAAATGTTCAGTAGGCTATTAATGAATGGCGATTGGGAAAGTATTAGTTCTTTTACGCATGGTACTCTTCTTCTTTCAAGCATGCACTTCCAAGACGCATATAACATGGATATAGAGCGTGTTAAAAGGTGTATCGTTCATTTTGGTGTAGCAATGCCTGACGGCTCAATAAGAGAGCTGCCGTTTTGTACAATGAACACATTACATCGTGAAAGAATTGAAAAACAAGTCGCAAAAAAGATTACAGCGAAAGTCGCGGAAGAATTCGACACGACTACAGGACAAACAAGAGAAGAGATCCGACAAGAAGTAGCCCAGAATGGGGGCATAAGAAAGGAGGAATAAATAGCAGGTGATTATAAAATGGTTGACGAAGTAATCGAAACTAAAGACGGTTTGAAGTTAAGGAAGCTTGTAGAACTCAAAACATCTACAGCAGAAGAATACCAAGAGGCAATGTTGGATCGAGTAGAGTATTTCAAAAAGCAAAACGAAAATAAGTCCATATTCAATAGCTCAATTCAAAATACGGTAGTCCAGAGTTTGAGCACAGTTTTGGATTTAAAACTCCAATTAGAGAAAGCTCTAGGCGAAGAAAGTATGAAAAAAGTTCACGATTTCTTAGACGAATTCTTATTATTCGGCCTTTAACTCTTTTTTTAAAAATTTTTTAATCTTATTTTACTATTTTCTTTTAATTTTTTATAAAACAAATATTTTTATCCTAGTTTACTTGTTGATGTAGTAGGTGCGTTTTATAGTTGTCTATACTAATCAAGTTATATGGAAATTTACGAGAGAATGTGAAAGATGTTGATTTAGAAGAAGGACTCCCTGTTACGTTTAATGTAGAAGATAAGAATGTTCACTTTGTTTATGATATTGTCGAAAAGTTTGCAATCCGTGAGGAGGACATAAGTCATATATTTGTAAACGGCAAGTATTCCGGAATTGAGAAGGAAATTAGAGATGGTGACAGAGTAGGATTGTTTCCTAAAAATATGGCGTTAATCTTTGTTGAGATTCCTTTAGAAAGTGAATAAAAAAGGTCTTTAAAATTTCACAAATTATTTTTTATATTGAGATTTAATTAGAATATGGTTTTCAATTTCATCACTTTACCTATTACGTTATTATTTATTTCAATAGGGGTTGGGTTGTTATTATTTGCAATTAGATTGAAAAAGAGGTTCCCTAAAGAACATGTTTTTATTAACTCTTTTATTGTTTCTGTGTTGTGGATTATTTCTGGAATTCTCTATCCGTTTTTTTACCCGCGCGATAATGAATATGTAAGATTTCATCAATCATTCTCGATGAATATTATATGTATATTCGGACCTTTGTTAGTACTCCTTATTCTGCTGTACCAATCCAAAGTGGTCTTAAAAGATAAACCTGAGCTTAGAGAAAATCGAACAATTACTAAATTTCTTGAAAAATACGACTTAATTAATGTGAATCAAATTAGCAATAAATCATACTCGTTAAGAACTGATTTTCATAGGAAAATCTTTCATCTACTTCCAGGATTATTTATAATCATTTTGCGAATCTTCGCAATAAATATATGGGACGGGTTATGGAACGCAGACCAAATATATGGAATAACGGGTGGCGAATATGCGATGTTCTTAATCTTAACAATAGGTTATACCGGAGTAATTTTATTCGCGGCATTGGATTTCATACGATTGTCCTTTATTTTCGAAAAATCGAATATTTACGGACTCCTACCTGATTGCTTTTCGAATTTGCTGGTTAAAACACTAAAAAGGAATGAAAACTACGAATTTACAAAAAACATGGTTTTAGTTCTATCGTTAGTCCCGATGCTCTTTTTGCCATTTGGAATCTTTACTGCTGCTGCTTTAATTACAAGCATTGGTGATGGGGTTGCCTCTATTATGGGAATTGGTTTTGGCAAGTATCATTTTCCTAAAAAAAGTAGTAAAACTATAATTGGATACATTTCAGGGTTTCTTGCCTCATTTGGAGTAAGTTTATTTTCGTTATGGTTGTTTGAGCCGTTTTTAAACTCCTACAAGGTGATCATAATATCGTTAAGCGGAGCTGTTGTATTTTT
>JAHQWP010000083.1 GCA_029856235.1 Promethearchaeia archaeon | reverse complement strand
CGAAAGAATTTCAAGAGGTATATGACGATTTAAAAGCGATATCAGGGGTGAAGATTATAAATAATCCCAATGTTAGATATTTATTAGTTTTTAATTCTGAGGAAGCTATTTACTCAGGAGGAGCACTGGTTAAAGAAGAGTTAGAGAAATCAATTTTGATTATCACATCAATTAGAGAAGCCGCAAAACTGAGAAAGATAGCAAATATTTTTAGTATGATGCTCCCGTCATTTATGAGAGGGAAGTAAATAATCGTATTTTATTTAAACTTACTTTTGATTTATTGATTAAAGTAGTAGAAATGAATCAGGTGTCACATCCAAATGACAGAAAAGATTATTGACATAAAATTAGGTGAAAAGAAAAATCGAGAACAAAAAAATAATTGGTTCGAAAGAAATATCCGATTTGTTTGGTTTAAGTTCAAAGATTTATAGCGAGATTACAAAGTTTCTCAAAAAGCAAGAACAATTGAAAAAAATAGAGTTCCAAAAGAAATATCATCGTTGGGAATCAATTTTTAAAAATATATATGGTAAAGAAATTAATACCTCTCTTTTTCTTAAACATTCTTACTTTGCTTCAATTTTGAAGACTCTTATAACGGTTAAAGCTCGCGATCTGGAAGAGATTAATCTTTTTGAAAAAGATAATTTACCAGAATTCGAATATTTTTTCTGTCCTGATTTAGAAAAAGATGAAATTGACGAAATCAATATATTATTAAAAAATTCTCGCTTTTCTCCGCAAGACATCTTTCAAGAATTATACCAACAATTTTTTCATGTTATAACAAGACATAAAATTGGAGAATTTTACACACCTCCATACCTCGTTAAAAAAATGATTGAAGATGTCTATGAGGTTGGAAACAAAACATTAGATCCTTCTTGTGGCTCTGGAAGTTTTCTAATAGAGCTTATTATCAAAATCTTAAATTCTAATATTAAAAAATCATTAAAAACTGAAGCGATAGAAAAAATCTTTGGTTTTGATATCAATCCGTTGGCTACTCTAACGGTGAAAATAAATATCTTACTGCTACTTATTGAAGTATACAAAGAGGAGTTAAACAATCTCCCGAAAATTAATATTTTTTTAATAGACGCTCTATTTCCTAATAAATATGAAAAAGGTTTAGAAATTAATTTATCAGAACTTTATAATTCATTTGATTTAGTTATTGGTAACCCCCCTTGGTTAACTTATAAAGATATTATTAATAAAAAATATCAAGTTAAAATTCGAACATTATCTGAAACTTTAGGAATTAAACCTCAAAGTCAATATATCACGCATATTGAGCTAGCTTCAGTATTTTTTTACGCCATACCCTTGTCCTATTTAAAAAATGGAGGAAAAATCTTTTTTGTACTTACTAAAAGCGTTTTAAATGGAGATCATTGCTTTAAGTTCCGCGCGTTTTCAATTTTTAATATGATTGAAATATGGGATTTTCCTAGTAGTAACATCTTTAATGTAGAACATATCTGTTTAAAGGCAGAATTTATAGGGAAAAACTCAAAAATTAAAATTAGTGAGAAATATCCAATTAAAACTAAAATATATGATGTTAATCTTGAACTACAGAACTCAACCAGTTATACGAGTTTAGATTTCGATGAAAATGGAGCGAAGATTATTTTACCTGAAGAAGAAATCAAATTTTTATCTTCTCTTTCCCAGAGTGAGTATAAATCTAAATTCTTTCAAGGAGCGACTTTAGTCCCTCGATCATTAGTTTTTTTTAAAACTAGCAAGATAGACGGGGATTACCTATATATTTCCTCAGATCCTGAAGCTACTTCACGAATTAAGAAAAAGTGGAAATATTCCTTTCAAAATGTAAAAATCGAAAACAAATTCAGGTTTAAGACTTTTTTAAATAAAGATTTGGTCCCGTTTTATGTAAAGCAATTCAAAGATGTCTTTTTACCAATTAACCAAGATTTTAAATTGGATGATAATCATCTTCGAGAAAACCCACGAGCACTGGAATTTTATAATAAACTCAATATCTTTTACCAAGAAAACAAAAAAGAAACCAGTGCTATTAACACCCTTTTTTCAAATTTAAACTACTGGAATAAATTAACCAAACAGGTTTCAAATAAACAATATATCGTAGTATACAACGCGAGCGGCTCACGTTTAAAATCAGCAGTTATCGATAATGAAGAAAAGGCAATAGTTATCTGTTCGGAAAATTACTATTATTCTACAGCCTCACAAAACGAAGCTTATTATTTATCAGCGATTTTTAACGCTCCAATCTTTTCTAAAAACATTAAAATAATTAAATCCAGCAGGCATATTCATAAAAGACCATTCTCTTTTCCTATCCCAATATATGATCCCGAGAATGAACTTCATAGAACATTAGCAAAAAAAAGTCAAAAATATCATTCTGTTGTGCAAGATTTAGTACATAACAATCCAAAGATAACATCTGAGAAAGTAAAAATGTTCATTATTCAAAAACTAATTAAGTTGGATAACTTAACGAAAGAAGTAGTTTTTAAGATTTAATGTGATAAGAAAATAAGCTATGATACTATTATTATCAATAATTTGAATTTTGCAAAAGTTTATCTTTCATAAATATATTATATAATTGAATAAGAGTGAAAAAGTAAGAACTTTTTAGTGAATATTTAAATTGAATTTTACAGAATTAGGAATTAACGAACATAACGTTAATGAGTTAAGAAGAAATAAAATTGTTAAACCAACACCAGTCCAACAGAAAGCTATTCCTTTAATTTTAAAGGGCCAAAATATTATGGCTCAAGCGAGAACTGGTAGTGGTAAAACATTAGCTTTTGTACTTCCCATAATCGAAAGTTTGAATTACACGCGTAATGAAGCTATTATTTTAGTTCCAACTAGGGAACTAGCGACACAAATATACGAAGTAATCAGAGATTTAGGAAACTCAAAAGTAAGGTCGCTTCCAATTTATGGGGGCGTTTCGATAAATAATCAAATAACACAATTAGAAAAAGGTATCGACATTATTATCGGAACACCAGGAAGAATCATCGATTTGTATAAAAGGAAAAAGCTGAGATTAAACAATATGCGATTCGTTGTCGTTGATGAAGCTGATAGAATGTTTGACATGGGATTCACTCCCGATGTGAAGTACATTTTAGATCAGATTCATAGCGAATACCAATTCATGCTTTTCTCTGCTACTTTTGACAATGGAATTCGAGAATTAGTGAAGAAATATTCTAAAAATCAATTCAAATTCTTAAATTTAAGTAGAGATAACTTAACGGTTGGAAATACCAGACAGTTCTATTATATGATTGAACAATACAGGGATAAGTTTAAAACTTTCCTCAAGATTCTTAGAAGAGAAAAGGCTACACACCTTCTTGTATTCGTTAATACAAAGAGAACAGCTACATGGTTAAGCAACAAGTTAAAATCCTTAAATAACTTCGATTATAAAGTGGATCTCATCTCGGGAGATTTATCTCAATTTCAGAGAGAAAAGATTCTAAAAGCTTTTAAGGATCATAGGATAAATTTGCTCATCGCAACAGATGTAGCGGCGAGGGGATTAGACATTGATAATATATCTCATGTTTTTAATTACGACATTCCAAAATATCCAGAAAATTATATCCACCGGATTGGAAGGACTTCTCGTATGAATAAACTCGGAGTTGCAATTACACTCTGTGTGAAAGATGAATATGAATATTTATGTCACATTGAGGGATTGATTGATAAGGAAATTAAAGAAAAAACAATATATTCTCCAGATAGTGGTAAATATCATAACCCTTTTTATTAAAGCTAACTGAGAAGAAAAAACTTTTTGATTTACAAAGTTTAATAAATAATTATTATTATTAGTTTATAAAATCAAACTTGATTTTTATTGGAAAAGAGGTCATAACCATTGCCAAGTAGACGAGGAGACGGTACTTTAGTCTTTAAAATTTGTTTTTATGGTCCATCTCTCGGTGGTAAAACCACGGCATTAGAATGGGTTTATAATCGAGAAGGCCTTGCAAGTGGAGATATGCAACAGATTCAAGACCCAACTGGACGAACCCTGTTTTTCGATCGTGTGGTAGCAAGAGTATCTAATGTAGTTTTTCAAGTTTACACAGTTGCGGGGCAGCGCAGGCATAAATTCCAGCGCCAAACGGTTTTAAAAGGCACTGACGCCGTGATATTCACCTGGGACAGTCTAATAGATCAATTTGGGGAAAACATATGGTCTCTTAAAGAACTCCTTAAATTTTATGGAAATAAATTAATCCCAGCTAAACCCTTCGATCCACCTGAAGTGCCAATAGTAGTTTTAGCAAACAAAAGAGATTTAGAAGATATAGTAGAGATTTCTAAGTTAAGGCAAGTACTCGACACCGCAAAACTTAACCATTGCTTAATTTATGAAACTATCGCAATTACTGGGGTTAACGTAAAAAGAGCTTTTGTTTACGCTGCTCGACAGGCTGTGTTAAATCACTATAAGAAGTTGAGTGGTAAATCAATGGAATCGGAAGGATTTTAGTAAAACAACTTTCTTTTATTTTACAAGTAGACAATTTCAGGTTCCACTTTATCTTTTGATATTCGTAAATATCCATAAGAACTAATTACTGTAAATTTATTGTCGATTGGAGTAGTAGTTCCCGGGTTAAAAAAAAGGATTCCGTTGCTTTTTTCATTAACTGGTCTATGAGTATGCCCAAAAATTACGATGTCGTAATCAGAATTAAGTAGATCCAGTTTTTTAATCAATCTCTTTATAATGATGTTTGGTCCACCCATTCCGTGAAGCATTAAGACTTTAAAATTGTAAATATTAAATTCTAACTTCTCAGGAAGAGTTTGCTTTAAATTAGAATCAAAATCCATGTTACCTCGAACGGCTATAACTTTATCTTTACCAAACATGTCGATAAGTTTCTTATAGACTTCAAAAGAGGTGAAATCTCCCATATGAAATACATAATCGACATTTCTTGTCTTAAAATCATCTAACACGACATCAGGTAGGTTGTTCGTTCTTTGAGGGATATGCGTATCAGACAATAATCCGATTAAAATTTCCTCTTTATCTGTTTTTATCATTCAATATACCTCTACAAACTAAATTAAGTCAATTTACTTCATGTAATTTATTCTTCTGGACTGTCTTGTTTTCTCATCCTAAATTTAACTACTTTAAGCGCAAAATTTACGACTTCTTCGACATTTTTCCATCTTTCTTCTTCAAGTTTTTCTTTCATCCAATAATATAGATCTTGTTCAATTGGAATTGTGGTGTATATCGGTTGCGATAATTGTGCTTCTTGAGAATGAGCTTTATTCATAAGCCAAGATATTATATTGGAAATCAATTTGAAGTTATCGGCAGCATGAATACCGTATAAAGCGTGAAATCCCGAAAATAGGGATAAATTTCCAATAGCTACGATTTTTCCCATACCATAATGACCTATAGCAATTATAGGAGCTTTTTCTACGGGTTCGTCAAACCAATCTTCTCCGTCAA
>JAHQWP010000082.1 GCA_029856235.1 Promethearchaeia archaeon | reverse complement strand
GTTGCGGCATTACTACTTCTATTTCGTTTCCACTTCGAGAAATTTCGATTTGTGGTAGTTGTTCCTCTAAAAACCTTAATAAATCATCAACATGTTGCTCCTTTTCTATGCTTAAATCTTTAACTTCGATAGTTAATTCTTTTGTATCGTTTTCACTCATATTCTAATCACTCTATAATATAATTAATGGTATTATAAATTTTTTTCTACTTAAATAATAAAAATTAAAAACTAAAAGGAGACAAAATTAAGCCAGTACTATATTGGTGTTTCATCCCCCCACAATTCTAGTGCTTGTTCCAATTCAATATGATTTTTAGCATATTCTTTTACGCTAATATTCTCCATATAAGCATTGATAGCCTGCCTTAAAGCCTTTGCACCCGCTTTCGTTCCTCCGGGATGACCTAAAACACCTCCCCCAACCTGAACGACAATATCAGTTGATAATAATTCCATTAGGCGATGAATTATTCCTGGATGCACTCCTCCTGAGCATACACTCAAAGAATTTTTCATTCCATACCAATTCTGTTCTAAAACCTCGTCATCTGCTTCATTTGAGTTTAGGGCAATCTTAATATAGTTATCATGCACTTCTTTTTTATCACCAGCTAACTTTCCTAAACCCCCAATGTGAAGCTGATCAACTCCTTGCATCCTTGCAATTTCTGCGATGACTTTCATACTCATTCCATGATTAGGATTTCTATCAAAAGCAGCATGAAACGCTCGATGAGCGTGAATTGCCAGACCTAATTCTTCGCATATGTTTCTGACTGTTTGTACTGCAGCCCAACCGATAGTAAGAATGTCGATCATTATGTATTCGTTGTTAAAATTTTTCACTAATTTAGCGCGACGTTTCATTTCGTCAACTTCAGCCGTAATATTAATTAAGTAACTTTTCCTTTCTCCAGTTTCATTTTCTGCTTTGTCTCTCATTTTCATGCTTAGTTCAAGCCTTTTTTCGAAGCGATTAAATTTCTGATTCGATAGATTTTCATCATCTTTTAATAAATCTACACCTCCCGTCCATATTTCATAGCCATGTTGCGCGTGTTCATCGGCATAATATCCTACTTTTGGCTTAGGAACAGTTGCTGTTATAGGTCTTTTATCAACCTTCAATATATCTCTTATTCCTTTCACGCCAAATTGAGGTCCTTTAAAGGAATGAATTATATTTCGAGGCCACTTCACATCGACTAATCTTAAACCTTCTAAAGCCTTCATTCCGAAAACATTTCCTGCGATAGAGCTTAAAATTTGGGGCATATTCCCTTCTTCAAATAATTCGTTTGGATAAGCAATTTTAACATAATTTCCATTAATTTGGTAAACTTTTGCGCTCAATGCTCTAATGTGATCAGGTATTTTAAGAGCAGTCCACGTTCCATTACTACTTTCAGCAGCAACTCTAATGGCTACTTTTTCAACTGGAAAACCGCTAGAGGGTACGATTTTAAATAAGCATACAAGGTCTTCCTCATTTGGTTCATATTCTAAATTTAAAAAATCTTCATATTTCATCTTTTTATCATCTTTAATTTATTTTATACCATATCCGGATATAATTTTTCAAAATAATTGTGTACGTGACTACTTGCAAAAATCCCCGCTTCGGTGATTAGCCCATCAATGTATCTTCTACTTACAGTTTCAAAAGCAGGATTTAATATCTCAACCCCTTTAGGTGGATTTTCCCATATTTCTGAAGTTTCACGCATCTCTATCTTCTCAATAACACCAAAAGAAGTCTGAGGATTATATTTCAGTAGTGGAGTAGCAACATAAAAAGGTACGTGTTCTTCATGGGCTACAAGGGCCAAAAGCCTTGACCCTATTTTGTTTAGAACTGTTCCTTCGCTTGTAACGCTATCTGCCCCAATAAGTATGAGATTTACTTCGTAATGATTGACAGCCCATCGCATTGCGCTATCAACAACGTGAAAAACTTTTATTCCCGCATTTATCAATTCTTTAGCAGTTAGTCTTCCCTGGAGTCGAGGTTGAGTCTCAGTATTTATAACATTAAAATGTTTTCCTTGTTTTTTAGCTTCTAATAAAATAGCTGTAACTACAGAGGAGTGACAATGAGTCATAATTGTATAATCGTCATTCGCATCAACATATGGTATCCTTCGAGCCCCAATTTCAGCAATCTTCTTCTTAGAGTTTTGAATCATCATTCTATATTTATCTTTATAATAAGAAATTAATTCTAAGAAACTTTCTTGCTTAAAATCATGTTTTGGTTTTCTTAATCTAGTTAAAATAAAGTTTAAACCGTTCCTTAACGCAGGTTCTGTTGGTCGAGTATTAAAGAGAATTTCTTTCGCTTCATCTAATTTGTTTAAAAAGGCTTCGGCAGAGCCACTTTCTGTAAGCCGTTTAGCATAATCATGCAAAAAATCGATCGCACTGAGCGCAACATTTGTTGCTCCTTGTATTTCTAATGACTTAATCTTTTCGGCATCTTTTAATAATAATTGAATTTAATTTCACCTTTTCTTATTTTTAATTAATAATTAGGGGACACTTACTTTTCTTTATTTTCACATATTATTTTGAATTCTCTTCAAACATTATATTTTCTTCATTTAAATCCTTCGGATCGATCTCTATAAAAAGAGGACCAATATAATTACAAGAAGTACATTCAAACATGTCTGGCGCCAACCAACCAGAAACATTTACTGCCTGTTTTAAGGTAGCTTTTTTACATTTCGGGCAGATTCTTATACGCGTCATTTCACATGTTAAAGTACAATAATTATTAAATAATATTTAACACGAATGGGATATTGGTCCAATAAGGTTAATAATTCCCATTTTTTACCAAAAAATTATTGGATATATTCTATAATCATAAATAACATTTAGTCTCTTTCATTATTAATATAATAGATGACCTTTAAATTGGTATGAATTTTTCATTAAAGACAATAGAATAAACCTTAATAATGAGTAAATTAGACATAGAGCGAAGAAGTTTACCCAACGAGCCGGGTATTTATTTTTTTCTCAATAAAAAATCTACTATTATTTATATTGGAAAAGCCATAAATCTTAGAAAAAGGGTCAATCAATATTTCCTAAAAACAAAATACACTGATCCTTTCTATGAAGAAAAAATTAGAGAACTCGTCAAGAATATTCAATCTATAGAATTCATTGTTACCGAGAACGAAAAGGAAGCTAAAATATTAGAAAACATTCAAATTAAAAAAAATCAACCTCGTTTTAATGTCGTAATGCGGGATTCTAAAACTTACCCCTGGGTGGGTTTTTTCTACTCTGAAAAATATCCCCGAATCCGAATCATTAGAGGACCTGAAAAATATTCTCAGGAAAATTTATTTTTAGGACCCTATACTGATAAAAAGGAAATTACTAGAATTTTACGAGATTTGCGTAAAATTTTCCCTTACTGTTCATGCAAAAAAAAAGTGAAAAAAAGTAAACGACCTTGTCTTTATTATCAGATAAAACTCTGCCCCGGGCCGTGTCTTGAAGCGATTCCCGTAGATCAATATGTACAAAATGTTAAACAAATAGAATTGTTTTTGAAGGGTCAAACGGAAGAATTAAAAGGACAAATACAAGAAAAAATGGATAGCGCAGCACACGAACAAAATTATGAAATTGCGGCTTTTTGGAGAGATAAGCTTCAAGCAATAGATCACTCCGTAATTACTCAAAATGTACTATTAGAAAGGAAGGAGAATAAAGATATTGTTGGCTACTATAATGACGAGAAAATGAAATACGCCGCAATGGTTATTATTCATATTCGTGAAGGTAAGATAATGAATAAAAGTTCCTTTTCTATCAATATCGAAGATAAATTAGTTCATAAAAAAAATATTTTCCCCTCAATTATGGAACAGTTTTATCAAAATTTGGCTCACAACTTACCCGAAACGATTGTTATTCCCGAAATTTATGACGGATTAGATGTATTTAGAGAAATTCTTAAGGAGTATAATTATGATACAAAGATCAGAACTCCCCCGGAAGAAGAATACGGATTACTTAGGATTGCCAGTAAAAACGCAAAAGTTATTGTCGAACAAGAAATTCAAATGGAGTTAATTAAACAGAAGGAAGGAGATCAAATCCAAAAAGCACTGGAGGAAGCCAAAGAAATCTTAAATTTGCCAAAAGTGCCAAGAATAATCGAGGGGTTCGATATTTCCAATATCGAAGGGACCGACGCAACGGGATCTATGGTTTACTTTCTAGAAGGGCGCCCTTATAATAAAAATTATCGACACTTTAACATCCAAACGAAATCTACTCCCGATGATGTTGCTATGATGAAGGAAGTGATTAAAAGGAGGTATACGATGATTTTAAAAAATAATCTAATATTACCCGATTTGATACTTGTAGACGGGGGGAAAGGACAATTGAACGCTGGATTTGCCGTTTTAAAAGAACTTGGTATTGAAGGTATCCCAATCATTGGATTAGCTAAAAAATTCGAAGAAATTTTTGTCCCTAATCAAAAAGAACCGATAATATTGCCAAGGAATTCTAACCTTCTAAAAATTTTTCAGCGAGTTAGAGACGAAGCCCATAGGTTCGCCGTAAAGCTACATAAAAAACAACGAGAGAAGAGAGTACAAAGATCTATTTTAGATGATATAAGAGGAGTAGGACCTGCTACTAGAAATAAACTACTCAGACATTTTGGAAGTGTAGATAACATTAAAAAAGCTACTCCTGAAGCTATTGTTCAAGTAGTAGGAAAAAAATTAGCTGATACTATTATAGAAAAGCTAAGCAATTAGGTTGTTAAAACAACCTTAAAAAAAAATAATTTAGTTAAAATTATAACGATTCTTTTAGTATTCTCGAAAAGATCGCAAATATAATTATCAACGCGCCTAAAGTAATAAAAATTATTCTTAAATCCACCATTACTATGTATCCAATCAATGGATAAAGGACTCAGTAAAAAATCGTAATCACTTTAAATTTTGGCTATTATGAGTTTTACTAACTCAGTAGTCGCTTCACAATAGACTCTAGCAAGAGATTCTCCTTTTGCTTCACTTATAACTCTAATTACGGGTTCGGTATTTGAGGGGTGGATAAGAACAAACCATTCCTTTTCTTTACTAAATCTAAGATCAGAACCGATGTGTTCAACTTCTTCTCCCTCATCAACTAACTCCTGTTTAAGTCTGTTGATTATGAGGGTTTTATTCTTCGGATTTATCCTAATAATTTTTCTAAAAGAATAGTATTTGGGTAGTTTAGAAACAAGTTTAGATATTTTTTCTCCAGAATTCACTAATATTTCTACCATTTTAGCCGCAGCAAAAATACCATCTCGCGTGTTATTAAAATTTGGAAACATTACTCCGCCACACGAACCTTCACCACCAAAAATAAAATAATTATTAATAGCTATATTTTTTGTATTCATTAAATCTCGCATTTTTTCAACTAAAAAAACCTCTCCTATCTGAGTTCTTTGTACTTTCGCATTATATTTCTCTGCAATAACATCAAACATTAAAGATGAAGCTAGGTTTGTAATAAATGTGACTTCTTCTGCTTTGTTATAGTTGTTTTTCAAATAATTTTCTGCAATAAGAGCTAACCCAACATCCTCA
>JAHQWP010000081.1 GCA_029856235.1 Promethearchaeia archaeon | reverse complement strand
GTTTCTGTTTTTCCTACTCCTGTGGGCCCCATAAAGATAAAGGACCCAATTGGTCTGTTAGGATCTTGTATTCCTGCTCTAGCTCGCCTAATTGCGTTTGAAATCTTTAATAATGCTTCATCTTGTCCAACAACTCGTTCTTTTAAGCGATTCTCCATCTTTAATAACTTTTCGCGTTCACCTTCAAGCATTCTTGAAACTGGAATTCCTGTCCATTGAGATATGATATTTGCAATATCTTCATTATCAACTTCTTGCTTCAGCATAGTTTTATTCTTTTGGATATTCGCTAGATTTGTATTGTTTTCTTCTAGGTCTTTCTTTAATTGGTTCAAAACTCCGTATGTTAATTCTGCCGCTTTTCCTAAGTCTCCTCGTTTTTCCGCTTTTTCCGCTTCTAATTTAGTATGTTCCATTTGCTTTTTGATTTCATTTATTTTTGTTATTATTTCTTTTTCGTTTTTCCATTGTATCTTGAGTTTATCGCTTTCTTCTCGCATGTTCCGCAATTCTTTGTCTATCTTCTTCATTTTCTCCTGAATTGATTTATCGCTCTCTTTTTTTAACGCTTCTTTTTGGATTTCCAATTGTATTATTTTTCGTTCAATTTCATCGATTTCAGTGGGCATACTATCAATCTCGATTCTCAAACGCGATGCAGCTTCGTCCATTAGATCGATCGCCTTGTCGGGTAAGAACCTATCAGCAATGTATCTATGAGATAAAGTCACGGCCGCGATTATAGCAGAATCGGTAATGCGAACTCCATGATGGATTTCGTACTTTTCCTTTAATCCCCGCAAAATTGCTATTGAATCCTCCACGCTCGGTTCGGCGACAAAAACCGTTTGAAACCGTCGAGTTAATGCAGCATCTTTTTCAATATATTTACGGTATTCATCTAAGGTTGTAGCTCCTATTGCTCGCAATTCACCTCGAGCAAGCGCTGGTTTTAACATATTAGACGCGTCAATCGCCCCTTGAGCAGCTCCCGCTCCAACAAGAGTGTGCAACTCATCGATAAACAAGATATATTTTCCTGCTCCCTTTTCGACTTCTTTAATGAATGCTTTTAACCTATCCTCAAATTCACCACGATACTTAGCTCCCGCTATCATCGCTGCTAAATCTAATGATACTAATTCCTTATTTTTCAAGGAGCCGGGTACATCGTCATTTGCTATCCGTTGTGCTAATCCTTCCACTATCGCCGTTTTACCAACACCTGCCTCTCCTATCAAAACGGGGTTGTTCTTAGTTCTACGCGATAAAATGTGCATAACACGCCTAATTTCGTCGTCTCTTCCTATGACTGGATCGATTTTTCCTCTTCGTGCTAAATCTGTGAGGTTTCTACTATATTTTTTTATCGCTTGATATTTACCTTCAGGATCTTGATCCGTAATCGTTTGATTTCCACGAACGCTAGCTAAAGCTTGCATGATTCTATCTTTTGTGATTCCATATTTATTCATGATTTCCTTTATCGGTCGCGATTCGAACTGAGTAAAAGCTAAAATTATATGCTCCGTACTTAAAAATTGATCTCTCAACGTTTCTGCTTCATTCCAGGCGAGATTAAAAAGTTTGCTTGCATTTGGGCTTAACACCACCTCTGTAGCACCAGCTCCTCTGACTTTTGGGATTCTCTCTAATTCCAATTTTAAATCGCTTGATAATTGGTCGAGGTTCAATCCTAATTTTTGGTAAAGTGGCGTTGTAATCCCATCTTCTTGGTCAATTAAGCTTAATAACAAATGAATTGGTTCAATTTGTTGATTATCGTTATTTTGAGCTAAAGATCGAGCTGCTATTAGAGCCTCTTGAACTTTTATCGTGAATTTATCAAACTTCATCATTTTAAATAACCCAAGATCATAAAATATTATTCTATTAAATACATAAATTCGTATTATATTTTATTCATTACTCAACAATAAGGGATTAATCAAAATAATTTTAACGAACGTAGTGAAAAATTATTCTCGCTTAAATACAGATTGGATCTAATTAGATTGATAATTGTAGGAATAACATAAGTAGATTGGAGATAAAAACAATTACTCTATTTTATTTTTTGATAGATTTGGAATAAGTACATAAAGAGGCCACTTCTTCAGAATCCCTTTTGGTATTTCACCATCTTGAACCTTTTTCAACATTTCGGACCGAGGATAAAGGTAGGATATAGGTGATTCTTTGGTCATATGTATTTCTAAATGCCCTCCCCTTAAAGCTTCTTCTATGGTTAGCTCGTCGTTACAATCTAGCATTATTTCATTTATATTTGATCTTTTGTTTAATTCATTTTTAGAATTTTGTTTTAGGTATAAAATCCAATGAGAATGGTCATTCGTATCGGATTTGATTAATAGAAGCGAATCTAAATCGTTGTCTAAATTAGAACTTAGACAGTTTTTAATTCTTTTGGGATCGATGATCTCCAAATTTTTGAACTTAAAATAATCTCCTACAAGAACATAATGTTTCGAGGGGTATGTCACTTCCTTTGAGATAGTTATAGGATATTTTAGTGTAAAACTAGATCGTAAAATTGTTCCATCAATCTGAGGTAATCCTTCTTTAGATAATACATTTATTACATCTCCTAGTTCAACATTTATGAGGGGATAATTATCTTCTAACCGTGAAATGCACAATTCTCCCCTATTTGCGTTTGATCTAGAAATAAGCTCTTTTTGGCCTTCTTGCTTAAGTACAGCCATAAATAAAGGAAACAACACCATTTTTCTTTCTCGAGCTAACTTAAAACTGCCCTTATGTAGGCTCGCGGCAACAGGTCCCACTTCCGAAGCCACATAAAGATTTGTAAATTTCTCATTTCCTTTTTGCCAATTCATATATTTTCTTATCTGCGACCAATCATCTTCTGAGAGAGAACTAATACTAAAAACTAAACAAGAATTCGCAAGTTTCTTAAATAACAAACTTTGTATCTTTTTTGTAGCATCAGCTAGACCATCTTGCTTAATTAATGATACAAGTTCTTCATAAATTGGATTCATAGTAGCAGGTTCTGTTTTTAATGACAAATTTATACCCGCTTTAAATTTTTCTAAGTTTATCCAACCTAAAACCGTAGCTGCAGGTGCTGAAATAACGTTTACATCGTCAAGAGCCAAAATTTTTGAAATAATTTCAAGGTTTTTAGAATTACGATATTCATATAATAAATAGGATTTTGGTTTAATCAAGGAAAGCATTAATCTTTGCGAAAATTCTGATGTGTACATTTTAACATATTTCTTCCCATTTTCATAGTTGATACCATCAAAATCTACTCGTGAAGGCACAAAAATAATCGCTGTTGATCTCGAATCTAAGCCGCTGGACTCAAAAATTGCTTGCATTCCTGGTGCCCAATTTCTCCGAACAAAATGTTTTGACATATGAAACCATTTGAGAGCAGATTTCTTGTTACTCGTAGTTCCAGATGAATGACAGAATATTAAAGGTTCTGAGCTAGAACTATTTTCCAGAAACTCATTAATATTAATAGAAAATTCCCTGAAATCAGTTTGTTCACTCTTGAGTTTATTGAAAATATCTACTACTCCTGATAAATCTGCAAGTTCCAAGCAAACTTCTTCATATTCTTTACTCGATGATATATTTAACCAATTTCCCCAATCAACTGAAGCAATACTTCCAAAAGTTTTATTAAAAATTTCCTGTAGGTTTGGGTCAAAATCGTATGGATTCATTCTAAATAACTGGTTCACACTTTTTAATCTCTAAAACATTTTTACCTGGTTAGTGTTTGGAGGAGTCTTTTCTCCAACAGGTTAATTATATTTTTTTTTATTATTTTTTGGAATCGTATCAAAATTTTTTACAATTTAAAGGAATCTAAACTGAATATAGAGCTACATCCTTTCCCTATTGATGGAGTTAAGCGGCCTAAAACTCTAAAGATTGCTCCTTCTCTACCACATTCAGGACATCGTTTCCAGTTTTCTACTTGAACAACATCATCTAATAAGACTGCTACCCCTGCATAACTGTCAACACCATAGGGGGTTATCAACTCTAGAATTCCGGGCTTTCCCGTCGTTTTAATGGGTTCTAACGAATCTATATCACGAAGTACTATACGCCCCTTGCTATGATTAACGTGAAGTAAAAAATCGTTATGTTGCTTTGACCAATGACCGCCGCACGCTAATGGGCTTTCAGTAGCTGCAAAATTATCGCAAAATTTATCAGTTGAAATGTTGAACATATCACACATTCGCTCGATGAATTCTCCCTTATTAACGCTATGCCCTAATTTAACGCGTCCTTTTGTACCGTCCCATCCTCCTCCGCCGGTAATAATATAAAAATTCTCACTTAAATCAAATGTTCTATTCTCTTTTTGATAATAATCGTTTAACACTTTGTGCATCCATAAGGGTGAGTTTGCCATAATTGTTGGAATATTCTTCTTCTCAACGCGATTTAATTCAGACTTTAATAATTTTCCATTAATCCCGATTACAGCTCGAGCTTTGAAAGTTGTAATCATTTTCCTGACAGTTTTCCCTGGAAAAAACTGTAATAAGAAATTAACGTTTTTACCGTCCCAAATATCAACAATACTCTTATATAAAAGATAGGCGTTCTTGCCATAGAAGTTGTGTCTTATTTTCTTAATTATACTCATGCCAGGAGCAAACAAGATTAAATTTTTAACTTCTTCTTTTTTTGAAAATGAGTTAAAAACATCGTTATAATTTGCTTTTAATACCTCGATGTCGCTATCTAACCTCCCAAGAATGCTTGGATCACCGCACGTAGAGGATGATTCCATCCAATAATTTAACCTATCAAAGGTGTTTCCTCGTAGTAGTTCTTTGAAAATATTATTGGATTGCTTAAAAAAACTCCAAGGAATATATGGGATTTCGCCAAGGTTTGATTCTTTTATAGTTGTATCAAAATCAAATTCGACTTCATTACTTTGTTTCTTATAAAGTTCGCAATCGCCAGCAGTTTCCCGTATTACTATTGATAAATCGTCTAAAACTTTGCTAAAACTCATTATAGTACCTAATTTTTAATTAAATATAACCCTATTTCTTATGAATTGTTAAAATGAGGTTTTTAACAATTTTGGATACAAATATAGAGGAAAATTTAGAAATTAATACCCAACAAAGTTTTCAGTTTTTATTTTTCCTTCAGGAATACAGAGGACAGTCTTTAGAATATCCTTAATTGATTTAACCATTGCTGTGGGTCCAGAAATAAACCAGATTCTTTCATTTAAATCTGGAACTGACGATAAAATAAATTCGGCGTTTATAAATCCTTTTGGGCCCGCCCAACCATCCTCAGGATCGGAGAGAATATGAAAAGTTTTAAAATTGTGTTTTATAAATTTGTCTAACTCATCCTTAAACGCAATGTTATCAAATGTCCGATTGCCGTATAGTAATATTACATCGACCGTCGAACGAGAATCTATAACCCACTTTATATTTGATCTGGCCGCTGTAATTCCGATTCCTCCACAAACAAATACTACTTTTTCCATCTCTTTGGTTACAGAAAATTGCCCAGAAACTGAAGCTATCATGACAATTGTTCCAATTTCTAATTGGTTTAATCTTTTCTTGAACGGACTATCACGGATGCGGGTTGTAAATTCTATAAAGGGTTCGGACGGAGAACTGGAGAAAGAAAAATGATGCATCATACTCCCTTCGACTTCAGTGGGGATATATACAAAAAAGAATTGTCCCGGGAGGTAGAAGAGATTTTCGGGCAAATTAAACCTAAAACTCGTAATATCGGAGGTTCTTTTGATTATTTCTGTTAGTTTAACATTCCAGGTGGGCATTTTAATCAAGTTTACATTATGATAGTTAAAAAAACACTGTAGATTTACTGTTATTGTTATTAGTTTGATCTCAAAATATAGTTATATCCCTTCAGATTTATAAAGTATATCTTAAAAAAAAATGATTAAAATATTGTAGAATAGTACGATAATATCTATTGATTAAGCGTCCAACAGTACTAAACAAAAAAGCATTATCAATTAAGATGGTGAGGGAATAATTATTTTAGATTTATTTTCGGGAGCAGGTGGCTTATCTCGTGGATTTGAGTTAGCAGGTTTTAATATAGATTTAGCTATAGAGTTGGAAAAAAACTATTTTGAGTCCTATAAGTTCAATCACCCTAAAAGTCTAAACCTTAACGAAGATATTACAAAATTGAAATGCGAAAAGATGGACGATACCTATATTAGAGGGAAGCAGGTTGAAGGAATAATTGGAGGCCCTCCATGCATAGGATTCTCTACAGTTGGGAACAGAAGGCCAGACGATCCCCGCAATATGCTAGTGTTCTTTTTTATAAAATGGGTAGAACATTTCAAACCTAGTTTTTTCGTTATGGAAAATGTTAAAGGGATACTAACTATGGGTAAAGGACAAGTAGTCGAAAAGATTAAGAAAATGTACAATGACATCGGTTATAAGTGTAAAACACAAGTATTACTCGCCGCGGAATACGGTGTACCACAGCTGAGAGAAAGAGTTTTCTTCATTGGGACGAAGGATAATCGCATTCAAAATCTAAAAATAAAAAAAACAAATCACGAAAATTCTTTACCACCCTTTCTTAAAGTCAAAGATGCTTTTTCAGATATACTAGATATTACTCCTCTCAATAAATCGAATCGCAAGAAGTTAGAACTTGACTATAATGAACTTCCAAAGACAAAATATCAAGAATTTTTAAGGAAGAACTCAGATAAACTCTATGACCATGTAGCCCCGGATCACAGTGAAAAAGTTATTGAAAGAATCGCACATATAGAACAAGGTCAGAATCACGCTTCCTTACCAAAAAGATTTCAACTAAAGGGAGGATATCCAAATATTTATGGCAGACTCCACTTAGATAAACCAGCAGATACCATAACCGGTAATTGTGGCTGCGTAAGCGCTCCAGGGAGGTTTATTCATCCTACTCAAGATAGAGCAATATCAATTAGAGAAGCTGCGCGACTTCAGTCATTTCCTGACGATTATTGGTTTTTTGGGAGCATGAGGGATAGATACAAACAGATTGGAAACGCGGTTCCCCCCTTATTGGCTAAAGCAATTGCAAAAGCGATAAGAAAAGTCATAAAATGATGCAATTCTGATGTAACTTATGATAAAAGATAAAACAATTTTTCATATAAGATGAAGCAACTATAGGAGTTCATTGCCAGTCATATAATTTATCATAAAAGATGATCTTCCAAACTGGTTGGTTAAGAGAGGAGTGAAAATTTCTTTTTTTATGGTGAGTTTTGGAATCTCTTTAATTGTCATAAAGATTCTTAGAAATAGAAATAATAATTATTCGATCCACTTTTACGATGGTGCTTTTCTTCGCGTTTTACTTCCATTACTCTTTTTATGTTATTTATTAGAATCTGAAATTGGTCTTCAGAGCTAAATTTAATCCCAAGAAATACTTTTTTGGGTAGCCTTTTATCATAACTAAAGAATAAACTTAAAATATACTTCATTTTACCAAATTCTTTATATTCTGTAATTTCAATATGTTTTATTAATTCTAACCTTATTAAGACGAAATCTTTGTAATGCTCAATATCCCCTATTGAATAATCAGTATCTTTTAGTTTTGCAATGTCTAAACCTTTCTGAATCCATCTTTTATCAGTTAAAATACATTTAGTTTCGTATTTATTTAAATCCTTCCAAGTTAATTGTCCTTTTTTCATATCTCTTCTTGTACTAAAAAAACTGGTCAGCGTAACGGCTATAATCACAAGATCCATAAAAATTCCTATTGATAGCATAATAGGTAGCAAAAAATAAGCACCAATTTGAATTGGATAATATATAAATAATAAATTTACGAAAACTAGCATACAAATTATTGGTAAATATCGTAAACGCTCGTCAAATTTTGCACGATGGGACGTTTCCCATAGGATATTTTCACTGCTTAACAGATGATTAATATTCTCCATATTAAACCAAAATTACAATTGATTTTCTTTTTTAAAATGTTCTGAAATGAGATTTTTGTCTTATTAATAAATTTCTTCTTTGTAAATTCTAGTTCTTGTACTAAAATGTATTTTATTTTGAAAGTTTAAATACATCTTTCTCTTATGCAAATCATGTAAATAAACAAATAATATATACTTGTACCCATCTTAAATAGTGAATTAATCCCAATGTTAGATGAAGAGCGAGAAATTCGTGTTCCTGGAAGATTAACTAATGGAGCTTGTATTTTTACTTTTTCTAGTATAATTTTATATTACTTCTTGATTAATCCTATTGTATGTGAGGACCCAGGGGAATGTCGCCCTAAAACAGCGCTCGATAACTATATTTTCCTTGGATTTTGTGCTCTACCAATAATAATTGGATTTGTCTTGCTTATTTCTGGCGCGAGATATGTATTGCGAACAATGAAATTACTAACTGAGGAAGAAAAAACGAAATTTAAATCTAAGATTATGAAGAGGCTTATAGTTTCCACGTTTTTAGCTGTCCTGGTTGCTCTTCTTATTGCATTCCCTTGATTTATGAGCAGCTTCTAGTGAATCAATAAAGTGGGGATTGCAAAAAAAAATAGGACAAAGTTATAAATGGATACGTCAACAATATTATCTTCATATTAATCTTATACCTAGATCTATAATAAATGGGAGATTAAAATTAAGTTTTATAAATTTTTAAGAATAGTTCTTGTCGTAGTTTTTCTAATGCCTCTTTTCGCCCAAATCTCGACAATTAAAGCGTCCTCTGATTATTCAGTATTTGCTACGGTTTCAAAGAATCCTTTCATTCCTAATTCTTGTACTATTTTCACGGTAAACATCAGCGATACAGTATATTTTGGAAACAACGAGGATTATCTTCTACCAAACACATACATGCGGCTTTATCCCCCTCAAGATATACTTACTCTATCGGGTCGTATTGATACTTATGGCGTCGTTAGTTTTGGATTCAACCATAATGGCGATCCTGCTGATGGATATCCACAGGGTGGAATGAATGATCAAGGTCTTTGTCTAGATGGAAATGGACTTCCAAGCGTGCCAATGAATTCATACCCTGGTCGAGAACGCCTTTTTATAACCGCTTTAATGCAAATTCTCCTTGAATGTGCTAACGTGAGCGAAGTCATTAATTGGTTTCAGACTCATTACTTAGGCTCCACATGGAACAGTCAAATACACTTCGCAGACGCAAATGGAGATGCTATAGTAGTAAGTGTTGCAGATCGGGAGTTTGTTTTTACCAATAAATCTTCAATCCATTATTTAGTATCCACAAATTTTAACCTGGCAGATTATAGCAACGGTTATTATCCTTGTAGCCGATATAATACGGCGACTAACATGCTTGGTCAAATAACCACCGAGGAAGATCTTACTGTCGATGCGTGTAGAGATGTTTTAGATGCTGTCCATATAGAAGGGCAGTATGCTACAAAATATAGTAACATTTTTGACCCTATTAATCAAAAAATACATCTTTATTATGAACGCAATTTCAACCAGAGAGTTTCTTTAAATCTTGGTTCAGAATTGGCGAGCGTTCAACGCGGAGGAACAGATGTTTTTGAAGAAAATCAATTGTACTTTAAAGAAATTAGTATTGCTTCTCTGTTTGCTGAAGATCCACTAGTACCGGGGTATCCATTGCTTATATTCATATCAATTATCGCATTAGTATTATCGATCTTTACCCTTTCTAAACGCAGACTTTTAAAAAAAAATAGAGATTCTTGAAGTTTAAATTGATAAACCTTTTATTTTTTCTCTCTTTCAAAAACCAAATACATTGAAGCAGCTAATTTAAATTCCCAGCCTTCCATTGCCTGATCATTTAAGATTTTTTCAAAGTCTTTAGCGTGTTTTGTATTGGAATAAATATTTCCTACAATTTCCACTTTATATTCTTTCATTTTCATAATCTCTCCTTATTTTTTATGTTAATTAATCTAAGGTTGGGACTCCTCTTATTTAATTGTTAAGGATTTTCCTTCCAAATTCGTTTCTCGATTTAGAAATTGAATATGATTTAGGCGTTGTGCTCATCCAATCCCTATAGATTAATTGAACTCATTGACAAGGAGAACCAGGATAATTACCATATCTAGCCCATACAGGATCAAATATTGCTTTAGCGGTTACTGAAAAGTACGGGTATTGACATACTGGAGCATCTTGATAATAAAGTGTGTAATCTATATGACATTGTGGATCTAAATACAATAATGGTCCAATACTCTGATTCGCTAAGACTTTATCACCTATGCTGATCGTAAGGTTGTTTTCTTGATACATCGCCCAAGTTAGATTATCTGTCCACGGTTCTAATTTATATTCGTACCACCAGTCATCGTTTAAACGAAACATCAGATTAGTGTTATAATGACCTCCTATTCCATTCCAGAAAGTCATTACATTAGTTACATAAGCGTCGTGCATGGCAAGAAGTCCTACGGAGTGATTTACATTCAAATCAAATCCTTGATGGCTAGGATTGAATCCGCTTATATGAAATATAAACTCTGAAGTATTATAGGGAAACTCTAAAACGGGATCGCTTCCTAGTGGTAAAGTGTCCTCGTATCCTCCGTTATCACCGTTATCACCGTTACCTCCGTCGGGTAATTTATCCAAATTACTTGTAAAAATCAGTACAACAACTAATCCTACGATAGCTATAAAAATGATTGCTAAAACAGTAAATATTTTCTTTTTCATAAATAATCCTAAAATGAATTTACTTTTTATTATTACAGATAAGTAAATAAATCTATACAAATTTATTTGAAGCTTCAAATTTTTATTATTTTGCCTTAATTCAAGCAAAACTTAATTCGTAAAGCTTATTGTTTGCGCTGAAGTCTGTTTTTACACCTTTTATAAAATCTCTAAAATCTTCGGTAATTCTAGCCATTTCATTTTTAGCTGCTCTTGCGTGCCCTGATAGTGCAATCTTTCCGTAGTCAGAATTTAGGAGTTCAAGAAGTTTTCCTCGTATTATAAATTTAGGGAGCCAAGAAAGCGTCTTAAATTTTTTTGGAAGTATAGGAATATTAAGTTCTTTTAACGCTTTAATATTTTCTCGAATGCCAATAATTGAAAGATTTAGTAGTTCAATATCTCTTCCCAATGTTGTATTGCGTTTCTTTGCGGCATAACTCCCCATGGCTAATGGGCTTATAAAGGAAACATGTGTTTTTAACCACGCGTCAATATCATCGCTCAATTTTACTTCTATTCCAGCATTTGTAAACACACCTTCTAATTGTTTTAAGCGATCGCTTATTTTCCCATCGAGTTCGCCTACATAAAAAGAAATTTGGTCTAAATATGCGGTAATAATTAATTGATTTTCCCGATATCCTCCTACTCCTCCAAATCCTAATAGTATCCGATCTTCATTCAAAATTTTCGAATACTCAGCTGCTCCCTCCATATTATTCCCCACAAATATTATAGAAGGTACTTTTCGATTCTCCTTTAAAATAGGTAAAATACTTGTAATTTGCTGTCTTTGCATTATAACAAGGATTAAATCGTAAACATCTTCAGGATTGAGTTTGTCCGTCACATCAATATGTATTTGAAAACTTTCGTGTTTCAAATCATCCCTCAGATTAATTCCATTATTCTTTAAGTATTCGAAACGTTCACCACGAGCTAAAATAGTGACGTCATTCCCACCACTTTTTAATTTAAACGCAAAAATACTCCCTATTACTCCTGCTCCATACACTAATATTTTAATAGTGACTCACCTCTCACATAATACCAATTCATTTATTTCCATATAATACACCCATATTTTTCAATTCTGGTTTAATCAATTTGGGTACTGATATCTCGTCTAAAATTTCAGCAAAAGTAACCTGCTGAATACCCCATTCCTTAATTTGATTTATTAAATCCTCGAGTTTTCCATATTTTTTCTTATTATTAAAAGTATCCTGTAAAGAAAAATTGCCTCCCTTTTTCAAGACTCGCAAGGATTCATTTATAAGTTTTCTTCTATCTTTCGTGTCTCTAACTTCATGATATACAAAATTGCTTACAATAGCATCAAACTCGCTGTCATTAAAGGGTAAGTTTGAAGCACTTGCTTTCTGAAAAATGAGTCGTTCTGCCACGCCTTCAATTTTAGCGTTTTTTTCGCACTGCTGCTTAGAATAATTCCAGGTTTTTCCCCAATAATCAATTCCCCATACATTAGATTCAGGAAATCTTTTAGCAAGTTGTATTGCTAAGCCCCCTGCTCCTGTACCAATATCAAGTGCTTTACCCTGTCCATTCCAGGGTAATTTCTCTATAACTAAATCCCAGATTTTATATTGTATTTCTTTGTTATTTGCTGAAAAGAAAGAATAAAGATGTAAGAGATATGTGAAAGGTAGAACCCAAATGCCCGCAATTACCCATAAAACTATTTTTAGTAAAGGGACTATTGGGAACAAAGTCGGAATCAATAAAATCAAAAAAACGAAAATAAAGAGATATATCATGTTTCTGGGGACCCAGTTTCCATAATTTATTAGTTGTTTAACTTTTTATCACCATTGTAGTTTTTTGATCATATATAATTGATTTTAATATTTAAATTTAGGCATGCCTAATTTTTTGGAATAAATATCATATTATAAATAAGAGAAGTGGAGATAAGTTGTAGTAAGGAGACAAAATGAGTAACTTAGATAATAATATTAATCCAAATCATTTACTAGTAATTGAATGTAAATTTTCTATTATTTCAATCTTTCTCGATGTTAAACTATCAAAACTAATTTGCTGTTCAAAAAAGAAATCAAAAGGATCTTTAAGATCTTTCACTAATTCTTTAGAGTAGAGATGTTCGTAGAAGTATACTCCTTTTGGTGTTAATCTGAGAAAGCCACCCCCTGAGAGTGATAACAAGTTCTCATTAAGTAGGTCGTTTATCACAGAAGTTATGCCTTTTTCTTTAAATAAATATAGCCCAAAATAAGCAAACTCAGTGTAAACCTCTTCACCCTGCTTCAGCGATTTTTGAAAATATTCTGATAATTGCTTAGGTGTAAATTCCGCGTTCGAATTATCATTATACACAGTAAGTATCCACTTAGTTATGTATTCTTTAAAATTCTTTTCGTAATTCATTTGGAATTGCTCAAATTCAATTTCCTCTTCTTTTGAAGTAATTAAATCACGAAATATTTCAAAAACTTCTTTAAATATGAGAAAGCACACAAAAATTGCGATAATTGGATCAAAATAATGAAAGAAGGGCATTCCCAGAGAAGTTCCAAGATACGATAAAAGAGCACCTATTATGATACTGATTGATAATATAATATTTACCTTCGAATCTATCGCACTAGCGATAAGTGAAGAGTTTCTATTTTTTTTCCCCACAAAATTCTTCAAAATCCGTAAATAAACATTTAAAAAAATTGATAGGATAGCGATTATCACGATATATATTACATTAGAAATGGGTTCAGGACCGTAAAATAAGGATTGAATCGAATTTACTAAAATTGAACCTCCTGTAAATGCCATTAAACTTATAATGATTACATTAACTACTTTTTCTTTTTTAAATTTAATACCTAATACAATTAAAATAACTGCGATACAATCAAGTAAGTTTTCGAACCCTTCTGCGAACAATGATTCTGAATTGAAAAATCCTATTACAATTTTGAGAAGGCTAAGAATAAATAACCCGATGAAAGACCTTATCAATACAGTATTTCTATTTAAAATTTTATTAAAATTCTTCATTTGGTTGTTTAACATTTCATACCACAGTTTACCCTGCTGTTTACCTACATCGGTAAGGCTTACTTCAGTATTTTTAATCTCAGCAAATCCTAGTGCACAAAGAGAATAAATGCTAGACTTAGCTACATCTTCGTCAAAATAAACCTTTTCTATAAAGATGTTAAATATTCCACTAATCCTCTTTTTTAATTCCGAAAAATTGAGAAGATTATTATCTGTTTTTCTTAAATAATATAACGCAGCGTATTCTATCCGATTAATTGGAAACAATTCGGACTTCCTTCTATGAAAAGCAACTGCAATTATTCTAATTAGCGAATTTATCGTTAGCAGAATCATACAAATAAGAGATATGTAAAAAATAAAAGTAAATTCGATTAGTAAAATGCTTTGATTAAGAGTTTGAAGAAATATATACAATAATATGTAAAAATAAATGAAGACCAAATAAAAACTAACTAATCCCCGATATATTTCTTTTACGTGGAATTGCTTAAAGAGAATGTTAAAACCACTCGTTAAATAGTGTCCTATAAAAAAAAGCGACATAACCGTTAATGAAAAACTCCAAAGATAACTTCCTGTTATCATAAATTCGACGATTATCGATGTTGTAGAGATACTAAAATAAAGCGAAAGCACCTTTTTGGTATCTAACTCCCAATTAAATTTATGTGTAAGAACATGTGCAAAATTTAATATCACCCCTATACTAACTAAGAAACTCCAATATATCGTTTTAAAAAATAGAAATTCTACTATAAAAAACGTAATTAAGACGATACTTAAGCCCAAACCAATTAAGAAATAGGTCCATTTCATTTTTTAGCGCCACCAATCAAAAAAAATATCTTTATTGTGTCAATTCACAAGATCATTTTGGATTTAGTACAATATAAGATATGAGGAGTCCATTTTTTTACGAATTTGTTTAGAAATTCATTGTAAAAAAGGATTGTGATTTTGGATAATTATTTTGAAAATTTAAAAATAATGTCACATTGGTATAGTAATAAGTTAATTATATTATAAGGGAGAATTTAAGTTGGATTTATTTGATTGGATGTTTATCATCTCAGGCATTATTTTTTTCATTTCGATGATTAGTGCACTATTCTTAATGGCCAATAACAAAATGAAGACTGTTTTAATATTTGGTGTGATTCTTGCAGTTCTGATGCTTCCAATAGTTGCTATTTTGATAAATTATATTGCCTTCGGAAAAGAGCTGAGATTTATTACTTATATTGTCTTAATTTTCATTTATCTCATGGCAGAATTCGTACTTGATAGGGTTTTCAAATATGATTTTCGATCAAAAGCAATTACTCATGTCCCCTATATAATCTTAGAATGGGCTGCGGCTTTTTCTTTCTTATTTGGCACTATATATCTTGATGCGACGCTAGGTTGGATAATGGGAATCCTTTTTTGGACTTTTGTAGCTGTATTGGTGTATTATCTCATCAAGAAAAGAAAAAAAAGCGAATGAATATTGCAATCTTTTATTTCTCAGCAACAGGGATAACTGAAACCGTTTCAAATCACATTGCTACGATATTAGAAAAAGAAGGCCACTCTATTACACTTAAAAACATCATTATACCCAATAGTAGACGCTCTCAAGTTGATTTCCTTGAATTTGATGCGTGTATATTCGGATTTCCCGTCTTCGGAGGACGGCCGCCCTCTATTGCTGAAGAGTGGATGAAAACACTTAATGGTAGGAATCAGAAATGTTCCATGTTTTTTACATACGGGGCCCGAGATTTAGAACTGGCACATCAGGTTACTTTTTATTTATTAACACAGGCGAATTTTAAAGTTGTCTTGTCAGCAGAATTTATCGGAAAACATTCTTTCAATGTCGCAAAAGGATGGTCACTAGCAGAAGGCAGGCCTAATCAATTAGATTTTGATGTTGCAACAGAATTTGCATTACAGACAATTATTCAGTTTAAAAGGGACTCTAAATTTAATATAGATTTATCAGATTTTACCTATAAATCTAAAAAGGTTAGGGAATCTCATGGATTTTGGAAGAATTTTTATCCTTTGAGAGATACTGATGATTGTAGCATGTGTTATATGTGCGAAAAAGAATGTCCAGTAGAAGCTTTTGATGCTCTTTTAGGTGAACCTAACAGAAAAAGATGTATCCAGTGTATGCACTGCGTATCAATCTGTCCGGACAAGGCAATCCACATTGGTGATGTGTCTCAGTTATTTGAGAAATTTAAAAAACGTTTCGGATTGACTGAAGATGTGGTCGAAAATAAGAGAAGTAAGATAATATTTTAAACTTATTATCCAAATTGGAGTATATTCCAATCCAATTCCATTTAAAATCTTAGAATACATTAGAGAATTTTTAAGGATACGATAAAAGAATATATATTCATAATTCGATTATCTACATTATATAATCAAATTAATTGTAGAGGGTCGAAACATATGTGGATTAACAAATTTTGGGAGTTAGATTATAAAAAAGTGCTTCTTTCTTACATTTTACTATCTCTAATATCATCTATTATAGAAATTATATTGACTGGTACTTTTAGATGGAGTTTTATGGTAACCTACATTGGGGTGTTTTTCGTTGCCCCCCATTTGAGAAGAGCCATTAATGAATTCTTTATACAATTTCACATTAGAAAAGTAGTAAGAAATCTATTAACACCTTGGATAATATTTGGAATTATATTTGTTTATGTTCAAGTATATTTCATACCTTATTATTTCATTTATCATGAATATATCGGCTTCGGGATAGTAGCAAGCTTCATACTACTTTTAGGCATTATTATCCTTATTTTAGCATCGATCAATCACCTTATCAGAATAATTGCTGTTGCTTTCCATCGAAGAAAAACAGATTTATTTCCAATAAACAGAGTAGAATATGCGGCTATGAAATATTTAAGTCAAGAAGGGATAATGAAATTCGGTAATTTAAAAAGTAGGATCAAGGGGTTGTTCAATATTTTTATACCAGAAGGTTATTTTAACGATGAAACTGCAGCTTCTTCAATATATCATTTATGTGGCATTCGACTAGCAGATATTAATGAAGACAATATTGTTACATTAAATAATAAAGGAAAAAAAAAGGTCAAATTATGGAATGAAACTTTACAAAATCAAATAAAAAGATATAATAAGATTTTAAACAGTAGAGGAGTCTTAATTAGATCCTTTATTGGATTATTAATTCTTAGTTTGCTGAAAATTTTTATTGGAAATTTTAATTCAGATTCACTTCATGCTGAAGGTATTGAGAATTTTCTAGATTGCATCGCAGTAGTATTAATTGGTATAGGAATAAGATTCAATAAAGAAAAACTGGTTAACATTATTTTGATAATCTTAATGGCGTTTGCTGGCGGAACAATACTTTATGAATCAATCGTATCTTTAATACGGGGGCCAGAACCGATTAACTTGGCCCATATTATCATAATAATTGCTATAATATCTATATTCCTAAACACTTATTTACGTACATTGAAAAGTTTTGTGGGAAAAAAGAATAGAAATTCTTCGTTAGTCGCAAGCGCTATAGATTCAAGAATAAATATAATAATTTCTATTGGTATAATTTTAGGTGCCCTTCTTTCTGAATTCGGGAGACTTCAAGGAAATGTGTGGTTTTTTTATTTTGATCCAATTATAGCAATTTTAGTAAGTTTCTTCATTTTTAAAGAAATTTACGAGATTATTAGCGAATTCATAACGGGAAAAGAAGAAGAGATTGAATTTGAGAAGTTCCAAATGTCTTTTGAAGAAAACTTCGAGGAATATATTAATAAATGGATTTTATCAGTTTTTATTGATAAAAACGAAAAATTGCTACCCTTGAATGAGCTTAACGAGGAATTTCAACATTCTTTAAGGAAGAGCGAAGAAATTTATACAAATTTTGCATATTTTGGTCTTTATATATTCAAAGAAAATGGAATTAATTCTGTAATTAAAAACTTAATAAACAACGGCTTATTGAGAGAAGAAAATCATAATATGGTAAAATTAACTGAAAAAGGCAAACATATATACGAAAAGTTCTACTCAGAACCACTAATGGAGAATATCAAGGACCCATTTGATTTTTTCTTTGAACAAAATTACGATTTCGATAGTTTGAGGCATAGAAAGCAAGAAATTTTACATAAATATGAAAAAAACTAATTACCTAGCATATTAAAATCAGGCAAATATATTTTGAATTATAGTTTTAACTTTTTTAATATCAATTAGCATAGTTACTTTTTGACTATAAAAAAAAAGGATTTTAATTTTTAATAGAAATAGAGTTTACGAATTCTTCATCAAAGCACGCTGAAATTACTCCCATTTCATCCCCATTAGAGCGTAGCTATCGGAAACCCCCATTAATGGTTCAAAAAGATATCTGAAACCCTCAACATTAAGGAAAGGCATAAAGTATTTGGTAACTTCTCCCATCGCTTCTTCCGCTTTACCTCTCTCTGTATAAATGAGATGATATTGTTTAATACCGTCTGTTCCTCCCGATGTATTATAAACTCTCCATTTAGTAACGAATGGTATCTCTCTCGATTGTTTCAAATATAACTTTGCCATATCAGGATTTTTGTCTGGTGGATACCAAACCGTCAGCATATAGATGCCCATTTTTTATTACCTCTACTGATAATTAAGTTAGATTTCTTGGTAGGAAAAAGTAGTTTAGGTAACTATTTATATTTTAACATTTTTGTGGAATATTTCTACTTCTACAAAAAAAGGATAAAATGACAAAATGCAAAATTCATTCCCTATTAAAATTAATTGCAATCACACTTTATTATGAGAACGAATAGTTTCTTTATCTTTATTGATGAAATAGTGCCATGTATTACGAGACATCAAACACATATCATTTTCTCCAATTGCCTTCAGAAGTTTAATCCTCAGCTTCCTAGCTTCGATATCGTCTGGTTTTGATTGTATTAACACATCCAGTACCTCTAATGCAAGTTGCGATTGCCCTTTACTAAAAAGCTCTTCGACTCTATTAATAATTTTCTCTGAATCCCAAATAAGCCCAAAAATCTCGTTCATTACTTCTTTCTCAGGTCGTGGAAGTAAATGAGCGGGATTATGGTCAAAATATCCGTGATACCATCTATACACATTATATACGAAAAATTCAGGTCGAGAATAGAAAGTCCTTAAATATGGACTCTTCTTGAGATGGTCTGGAATTTTCACGGCGTGGATCATTTCCGAGATGTGCATATCTTGATTGATATATTCAACTACTTGATCGTGCATTGAACGAATGACTTCGATGTTTGCATCTAATGCTGCTATGACTTCTTTCCCTTTAAAATGTGTACCCGCTCCATTACAAAACACGTGCTCAGGTTCGAGCGCTCTAACTCGTTCAAGCTCTTTAGCCCAACTTAATGCATATCGAGTTGGTTTCCAAGGATTCCCAATGTTCGGAAAATGATTTCCAATTAGTAAATCTCCAATAAAAGCGGCTTTGAGCTCTGGAATGAAAACCCAACACACATCGTCGGTTTCAGCGATTGCTGTGTGGAGTTCAAATGTTTTACCCCCTAGTGTAAAGATCATGTCCCCTAAGAAAGTTTTGGTCGGGCGTACTATTTTTCTTACGGGTCTATCGGTTTCAGGGATGTTAAACTGCATCGCGGAAATTCGAGCTCGGTAGGGCGCTAACATTTCGTACCTGTCAAGGCGATCTGGCAAAAATTTACTAGCAATAATCTCAGGATTATCTTTCATAAAAGCTTTTGTTCCACCTACATGATCGTAATGTCCATGCGTGTAAATAATGAACTGGATTTTTCCCTTAATTCGCTCCATCACCTTTTCAGCTGCCTTTGGATAAAGTAGTGTGTCTATTAAAACAACTCCATCCTTAGTGTCGATCCACGCACATCCGGCGATTGGAAGAGCTGCGGTATGCACATCCTCTATTGGATTTTTAAAAATAGGTTCTCTCACATTTAGGATGTTTATTCCGCCAATATTCCCCTTTTTAACTGGCTCTGGTTGTAAGTTTTCTTCTCTCACTTTTAATCCCCTTTATCATTTTAATAATTTTAAAAGAACTATTAATTTTTTCAATCGATATATGCTAAGACAATTTTTAAGGGTATAAAAATTCTTGTTACAGCTTTATTTCATTCAGAATATCGTCAATGTGAAAAATTCTATCCTCATCAAGTTCTTCCATTAGAGCGTTAGCAAGGGAATATTTAAACGCCCAGACTTCCGGTTTTTTATTCAATTCTTTAATTTTCTTAACCACCGGCAAAAAGTCGCCATCCCCTGTTACCAATACTGCTGTGTCGTAAGCGTCCTCAA
The DNA here is from genome assembly GCA_029856235.1 of Promethearchaeia archaeon. Lineage (GTDB taxonomy): Archaea > Asgardarchaeota > Lokiarchaeia > Sigyniarchaeales > SOKP01 > SOKP01. Next base: position 17,584 of record JAHQWP010000081.1, on the reverse strand, counting down.
AAGCTAATGAGACAACATCAATCGCTATATTAATATCAACTTTTTTTTCAATTGCTCCGCTTTTCACAATCTTATCAAAACTCGCTTTAATAATGTAACCGCTTCGAATGGATAACTGTTCATACCAACGCTTTTTCTCTGGACTCATAGGATATACGACGCCCTCGTATAAGTATATCGCATCTAATTTACGACCCCGAGTTATAAGAGTTTTCAACTTTTCGTAGTCCGCCTGGACATTATACTTCTGAAAACCCTTGAAGATATTACTATTGTCTATAAAAATCGTAATTCGCTCCATTTTAAATTCTAATCTTTAATTCGTTATAAATCTATAAGATATCTAATACGCTCTAGCGTTGATTTCAATTTTTTCTAAATCATAAGGAGCAAGTTAAAATTTCAAATTTAATTAATCTTCTTGTATGGAAATTATTGCAATGGGAGAACTGCGCGAGTTTTTTACGTTAAATTTGCCCAAATTCGAGGATCCCGTCATTTTTATTAGTTCTGAATTTATTCCGGGATGTCCTAAGTGCAACAGTAGTGCAAGCGTGTATTATCTCCACCTTACCGAAAGAAATATGATTCCAAGAGAAGGAAATCTGGAAAAAGCCGAAAAACACAAATTTCCCATCGACATCTATGTCCAATATCCCGTTCTAAAAGGAAAACCCAAGCAATTTGTCGTAGGCACCAAGAAATCAAAGGATATGCTTGAAATGGTGCTCCTTCGAATAACTGATTAGTAAGTCAGTATTAAAAACATAACAATGATGAGCCTAATTATGTCGTAAAATCCATTCCTGCATTATGGCTATACAAAAATGAAAAATTAGGGTAAAAGTTAAATATTGAAATTATTGTGAATATATTGGATCGATTTTTATTTTATAGGAAGTGAGCTTGATGAGAGTTAAATTATGTTTTAAATGCAAGCAATACATACCTATCCGTGAGAATGATTTTAATAACAGTAGAGATCTATCACTGTTTGATAAAGCTCACGCGGGTCATCCTACTCAGACTGTGAACGAAGAAGAAGTCGCTAATTATGAAAAATGGACTTCAACATAGATTAAGACCCCCGCTTTTAAATTTAATTTCTTCAGAAGCTTAAGCACGGCTTCAATAAATTTCTCAGGTTCCTCAGTGTGAGTTCTATTTTTAGTATTTTCTGAATCAATAATTCAGCATATTTCGAATATTTGAGTTTATTTTCATTTATAATTGATTATTCATAATCAAAAATGTTTTAAACTCATGTGTAATTTAGATCTCAAATCATATAGAAGGTGTTTAAAAATGTTTAAAAAATTTATGGATAATTTGACAAACGCTTTAGGAATTACAAGCAATAAGATTAGTGAGTTAATTAAAGGAAGCAATCAGTATATTAACGCAGTAGAAAATGTCACAAAGGAAATTAAAAAAACTGTTGCTGCATTAAAAGGGTACGCTGAAACGGAGACTCCTTCTTTAGGGCAGGCAGTAGGGTCGTTAGCTTCTACATTTGAGATTATTGAAAAGGAAAGTACCGAAAAAGTCAAAAGACTTCGGGAAGAATATATAGCACCCCTCAACGACCTCTTAATTGGACTTCAAAAACTCCAGACTGAACAAGATGAAGCTCAAAAAGCTACGAGAGAATTAGAAAAAGCTGAAAAACACTTAAGTAAAGTCCAAAGCAAACCAAAAGAAAAATTAAAGCCAAACGAAATTCAAACAGCTGAAGCAGAATTAAAAGCTGCGAAAGATAAAAATGCTAAAGAAGAAAACGATGTAAAAGTAGCAACTGAGGAATTCAATAAAACTAAATTAGCAGACATGCAAGCTATTCTTAAAAATATGGTGGATATTGAAACCGTTTTTCATAAAAAGATTCTCGATTCCGTAGCAACAGTAAAAGTAAAAGCCGATGCCATAAAGATTGAAGAAGAATCAAAAATTTAATCTTTTTTTTTATTATTTTTTTCTAAATTTTCCTTGCGATTTCATATGAATTCACAATTTATTGCTACTATCCTAATATAATATCTGATTTATGTCATCTTACATTTATTTGTATTAATATAGAAAAACTGATTTTTATCAGGGAGGACTCTAGGTGCCTAGCGACAATTTGCCCTTACATACTTAAATATCATTGCGCCCTTGTATATAATGATAACTTCTAAGGTGGAATTATGGATAAAACCGAAAATAAAAAAAATGGCTTAATTCAGAGCCAAAAATCATTGTATACAAAATTCAAAAGAATAAATCGCCTATTTAAAATTCATTTCTCGTCCTTAACCTTGCTATTTTTATTGGCATTAGGGTATATTATTCTTTGGATATATTTAGTAGTTACAGGACAAACAATCCCGGAGCTAGCCCAAATATACGGCTTATTTGGAACCATAGTGACTATTCTGATAGCTTCAGTTCTTTTTCTACTAATTATAGAGATAGGAATACAGATAATTTTTTATGGATTATTCATAATCAGAGGAAATCGTTCTCTTAAACAGTCTAAAGGAGATAAAACGCCAAAGACTACTCTCTACGACGGAATCGTCCCATACATTACCAATTTCTCTGCGTTTTTTAAGCGCTATTCGAAACAAAAAACAACTTTGGTTAAACTCGTGGAAACTTTCCTATTCTTTAATTTCTTTTTTGGTTTTCTCGTAATCTTCTTATTTACACGTATTTTAGATATTGGAAGTGCCTATGTTTTAATAAATATATCTATGGTAATAATATTTCTATTACTACTAACCTTTTGGTTCATAAGTTTGTTGACCTCATTTAAAATTCAAAAGGAAATTGTCAGATGGGAAAAACTGTTCCCTAAACTAGAAGAATGGGCTCAAGAATTAGAACAATTTTCTTCCGAAAATTCAATTTTATTTGACGAGGAGGCACGCCCGTAATTCTTATTAAGGTGAGACATCAATGAGTTCTTCAAGACGTAATAAATTTGAAATTTGGGCAGAAATTCTGGAATTTTGTCTAAGAGCAAAAAGAACTCAAACGTGGTTATTACGCGAAACACGGTTAAAAACGAGTGCAATAAAAGAAACTCTTCATTTTCTCATCTCCCGAAAACTAATTGAACAACTAAATGACGATGATATTACAAAATATCACACAACAGCCCGAGGGGAAGAAGTATTAAAAAGATTTTATTCCCTCGTTAATGATTACTTCGATTTAAAATAGACTGTGTAATAATCGAAGTTATAAACAATTAATTTTTTCATTTTTCTTTATTTTTTTATTATTTTCACTAACATTTACTAGATGGTTTTATTTGTAATAACGATTTCAAGAAAGTATTTAAGTCTCTAAGAATATTGACATCTCATATATTAAATCTGTGACGTCATTTGAAACTAAAAGGATTAGATAAATTTCTGGAAAGAATACCGAAATTATCGGGTAAAAAGATAATTATCCTTCCGATCTATGTTATTGTGGTCTTGGTGCTTAGTTTAACAATTCAAATCTACTTTGATTTACTCCCATCTATAATTCCTGAAAATGGAACATTGGGATATTTTACAATCATTTTTCCAGTTTTGGGAGTTGCGCTGATGGGAGCTATAGGGATACTTTTAGTATATCAAATGTGGTCTCGACGGGATCGTTTAAAAGCAAAATACGGTCAATTATCGTATCAGAGAATATTCCTAGCGGGATTCGCAGGTGTCGTCATTCTCTTTAGCATTATAGTGAATAATTTCATCCCTTTTTATCAATACGATCTTAATTTCTGGACCCAATTTCCCTTCAAAATATTCATTACCCCTTTAAGCTCATATCTTACTCCAATTTCTCTACTCCTTGGATATATCCGTTTCTTTTTAGGAGTGTTTTTTTGTATTTTGGGAGCTTCGACGATGGCTCGAGCTATTTTTACTTTTGGATTTGACTATATGACTGTTACTTACCTTTACTTTCCTGAAGAGAGTGAATTACAGGATCATCAAATTTACTCAGTGCTACGGCATCCAGCATACAGTGGAATGTTGTTGGTTTGCCTTGGAGGAACGATCATTCAATTAACTCTCTATTCAATTTCATTCTTTCTGATCTTGTATTTTGGAATGTATATACATGTCCATTATGTAGAAGAAAAAGAATTGATCAATCGATTTGGAGATTCATACGTGGAATATAGGAAAAAAACACCTGCGTTTTTTGTCCATATGAGAGACTTAGGTTCATTTCTTAATTTCATACTAGGGAGAGAATAAGAGATAAAAGGAACTCATCCATGAATGATTCTAAAAATCACCTTAGTATTAAGATCAACCTTTATGAAGTAGAATTATAGTTATTAGAGTTGCTAATTTTAAGAAATTAGTAGTTTCCAGATTATCGAGCTTGGGGTCCCAACCAAATAGTAGTTTTGCTGCCTTACTAAAATTCGTCACATACCATTTCATAATTGTAATTTTTTGGTCCATATCTGACAAAATTTCTATACGCGGAATGAATTTACGAAATCCATATGTGACTGACACATCGTCTGGATTTGCGCGCATACTTTTTAGCCAAGTCGCGTTTTCCCCTCTTGCAGCAAAGATAACAATAGGTCTTTTGTATCGTCGATATTCTAATGGAGTTCTTCTTACTTTTCCCGTTTTCCATCCTTTTGTTTTTAAAATTAGAAATACTTTTCCGAACCCCAATAACGGCAACAATCTTGCTCTGTACAATGGTATCATTAAATATTTATTTAATCTTTTCCATTTTTTTAACATCTTTTTCTTGGATGCTTCATCTTGATAATTAAAATTAAACAACACTGATCCAGGACGCGGTAATTCTTCGTTATTCAAGTTAATTTCATTTGATTTAGACATTATAACCACCATAAAATAATTTTTATGTGTTTGACCTAATCTTTAATGATTTTTATTTTATTTCAAGACATTGAGCTAAACATCTTTTAACGCAAGCGTTACAATTTATGCATTTCTCAGAGTTTCTTAAATCCACTTTTTCATCTTTTTCATTAAATACATATAAATTTCTAGGACATACTTCAATACACACTATACATCCAATACATTTATCTCTCTCCAGAATTATTTGACCGTATGGTTGTAATTTATATTCGCTGAACAAAAATTTCATTTTTTCACCACCTTTCTCCCAAGTCTTTTCACCTAATTCACTTTTAAAAATTGGAGTTAAACCATGAAGATCTTCAGCCATAATCATTGTAATTAAAAGAGAAGCGACTATATTCCAAATTAGATATAATAGATCGAATCTAATAAAAAGGTTAAATAGCAATATTATCAAAAGAATTATCACTTCATAGATCCATATTTTTTGTTTTCCCGTTTTCCAGGTAATACTCGGCAAAATTAACATAGGACCGTAAATTAGACCCACAAAAATCAAAATAGTATCTAAAAAGAGTAATAAATTCAAAATTGGTAAAAAAATAGCTACGATCCAATATATAACGGAAGTTAACAGAAGTAAAAGAAAGAAATATAGCGAAGCCATTTCTAATCTATTTGAGATTGGGAATCTCACTATCCGATGTGCTTCTGATTTACTGAAATCTTGTTCTATATAAGAAGGGATATCTTTAGCATATACAGGTCCAAATTTAACGTTCCATCCCGATTTTTTCTTAATAACAGTTGGATTTATACCAGGTGCACTTAATTGCGGTAAAATCAAAGTTCTATGAGCCACAAGATCATCAATTCCACTAGTTTTTATAATCGACAAGACAGAATCGGTGTGAAAATCATCTCCACATGCACCACACCATACATTTATCCCTTTGGAGGGAGCAATTAATAAATAACAGTCAATATTCTTTACTGCCTTTAAAACTCGTTTTACCGTGAGATTAAAATTACAAGTGACCAAAACGGGACTTTCTTTAGTAGGATTCCCAATTTTTAAAAGGGTTGGTTCAACAGGAAAACCTGTCCACCTTAAAAAGTAACTTAAGAATAAGTTAAAGGCCTTTTTTAAGTTCATTTTACTCTCATCTAATCCTTTTTATATACTAGGTTATTTTTTTCAGCCTAAATAATTTCAAGGAATCTAATAAATAATGTTTTTCTTCAATTAAAGAAAAATTATGACTTTCAAGTCTTTTTTCTGTATTCTTTAAAGATTGAGTAGTCAGCTGTGATTTAAAATATGTGATAATTACTAGGGGAACTCTAATAACAAAATAGACAATTTTCTTCCAAATTTTCTTTGGTTTAACCTCATCAACTAAAATAAATTCTCCATCGTCATTTAAGATTCTATAGATTTGGTTAAGGCAAAAATCTTGTTCAGCTCGATAAAGTTCGCTAAGTATCAAAATAGCTGTTATCTTATCAAAAGATTTGTCAGAAAACTGTTTATCTAGTTCAATAACGGGCATTTTGATGATTTGAATCCTCTCGGTTAATCCTTCTAGTTCAATGTTTTTTCTTGCTACCTCAAGCATTTTATCGGAATTATCAATACCGGTAAAAAATGCTCCTTTTTCAGCACAAAGAATGGCAAAAGTTCCCGTACCCATCCCAATATCTAAAATTTTCTCGTTTTTATGCACTAAAGTACTTGAGATATAGTTTTTAATTTTAGGAAGGCGCCCAAGTGTTATAGAGTTTATTCCCTTATCGTATTTTTCTGCTCTTTTTTCCAACGCTTTCATATATACATAAGACATTTGTAAGAACGCTACCTACTGAAATATTTTTATATTATTATTATTTATTTTTTAGCTTTCAGATGTGTTATTTCTTTATTTTAATGGATGAAGCTAAAATTTCTTTGATACCTTTTGAATGAAATTGCACAACTTCTTGAGATGTACTGAAAATAGCCATCGGTAAATCAATCGGAATAGGGATTTTAAAGAAACTTTTTCTATCATCTATGACAATTAATCCGAAAATCTCTTCTAATTTTAATATGATATTCTTAATGATTTGATATGTATAAGATTTCCTTTGGTCGGGTTGAAGAAAGTCTCCAATTTTGCCAAAAAGATTCTGAATGTTATTCAAAGCGGGGGATTCAAGAATTCGTACTTCCACTTTTGGAAGTTTTTTTTGAATCTCCATCGCAATAGAATGGTCTTGAAAAACTAACTTAATTTCCAACTCAACATTTCGTTCGTTAAGTATCGATATGATTTTATCGTCAAAAAGATTATACTTTTACAAAAAACGAATTATCTCCTCAAAATTCTTAATTTGAACCTAGTTCGATAAACAGACTTCTTTGTTTTTTTTATTTTTGTATTGCTATTTGCTTTAAAGATTTTTACGCTAAAGAAATTAAACTAAGGGTTGTTTTTCTTTTAGCAATTAAAACTTAAAATTAATAAAGGTGGAAGTCCATGAATTTATTTAATACATCAATACAATAATTGGAATTGATATTTTTGACAAAAACTTCTAATAGTTTCAAATTCGTGTTAGTAATAATGCTATTTTTGAGTGGCATAAATATTTTCTCAGTTGCTCTAGCTGACGCTGATATTAAAGTTTCCTCCCCCTCATCTAGTTTGGATCCCGATGTTGCTGAACTTCGATGGAATTACACGACAAATGATAACATTCGAGATGTTACAATTACTGCTGATGGAGATTTGGTTGCTGCTAGTACTTATTCCGATGATGGGTTAATTTACCTATTTAACGATGAGGCATCTGAATCAAAAATTCCGCTGTGGACCTATAACGCAACTAATAGCGCGTATGGCGTAGATATTACTCCTGACGGAAATCACATAGCTGCAGTCAGTGACGAACAAAATGTTATGTATTTTAATGATTCAATAACTTCCCCCAAAAGACCAGAATGGGAATTTTCTCCAACCTCAGATTTTCCGAATGATATTGCTATGTCTGCTAATGGAGATTACATCGTAGCAGCTACAGATGATGGGACCGTCTATCTATTTAATAGCACATATAGTAACCCTAAAACTGAAATGTGGAGTTTTTCCACAGGAACTAGCGTTTGGTCAGTTTCTATTTCTGCTGATGGAAATTATATTGCTGTAGCCAGCGAAGATGACCACTTATATCTGTTTGAAAAAGCTAGCTCGACTCCATTATGGAATTTTACAGAAGGTAATGCTGTAAACGTCGTAGAGATTTCCGATGATGGAAATTATCTTGTTGCAGGAACACAAAATTCTAAAGTGTTGCTTTTTGCTCCTTCTAGCAATGTACCAATCTGGTCTTATACTGCTGGCGATTCAGTATATTCTGTTGCTATAAATTCTAACGGAAATTATATTACTGCAGGGGGGAATGATTATTCTATCTACTTTTTCGAAAGATCAAGCTCAACACCCCTATGGAATTATACTACCGGTGCCCAAATTGGTGATACTGACCATCCTCATTGTATAGATATCTCCGCGGATGGTAAATACCTCGCTGTAGGGAGTAACGATAATTATATCTATGTTTTTGAAAGGTCAAGCCCAATTCCACTATGGAATTATACTACGGGGGGAATAATCTATGCTGTTGCTATGTCTGCAAACGGTGCTTTTATTACCGCTGGTGGTGAAGATCAACAAGTATATCTCTTCTTTCAAGATATATTAACGATATCTCCAGCAGGAATTTCTTTCGGATATTGGTTCATTCTATTTGCTTTACCAACATTTGTTGCACTTATTGTCATTAAAAGAAAGAGCTATAAAAAAATATAGATAACCTATAATTTCATTTTTTTTTCATTTTTTTTATTTATGTCTAGTTTAAAAGCTTTATAAATCCTTTAATAAAATATATCAAGAGTAGTACGAATATAACTACGCCTACAGGAAAAGCAATATTAAGTTTAAGTCGTGAGGGATCGTTTTTAGAGCTAAGATACCTAAAGATGATTAGGATTTACTTAAAAAAATTTAAATCCAATTATATGCATATGTAGTATGGGTAAAAACATAAAATTAAATTGGTGAATAGAATAGTTAAAGAAAATAATCTCCAAAAAAATGATGATATATTATATGCAGAATGGGTTCCTTCGGGAAAATTTGTAAAAGCTGTAATTATATTTGTATGCTTATTAATTCTATCTCTTGGTATTATAATTACTATTTTTATACCCAAGGAATTGGTATTTATAGGTATTATACTCGGTTCCGTAAGTATAATTATTTTTCTTATGTATTGGAACTACAGGGGGCTACAAATCACCTTAATTAGTAATCAATTTGAAGTAGTATATGGTATTTTTAACCATAAGAAGATTCCCTTAAACACAATAACTAGTTGTGATATAACTAAAGCAAATTTTAGAGTTTACGGGGGAGTAGGAATTCGATTTGGATTAGATGGTTCAAGGGCATATAACACAGATTTCGGAGAAGCTGTAAAATTAACCTTTCAATATGGCAGACCATTTGTCTTCTCTACAAAAAATCCGCAAAAAATATGCGATCTAATCAACGAATTTACCAAAAAATAATCTAATTTTAGATAATTTTCTTATTCACATTTGAAACATATAGAGGTTGAATTCAAAAGAGTAAATTATTTAAAGTTTTTTTATCAAGTCTGGATTCCAGATGGTCCTAAAACTGTTATTTAGCTTGTACATGGAGGACTTGAACATTCGGGCAGATATCAAGATGTTGAAAATCCTCTTGTATTAATTTCTAATAAGATTTGTCTAAAAAAGTATAAGGAGCACGAATTTATAAAATAACCGAATATTAAAATTAAATGATAAAAAAATAATGTTTAATCTAAATGTATAACTTAATCACTTATCTAGTTCATTGTCTCATTAGATAGTTCTTATTCCTTCAAATAAAAAAGAATGCAATTCTAAAGAACTTCAACGGTAATTAGATCCTAAATCTTTATAAATCCTCTAATAATCTTCTCTGGGTATATTCATCAATGAAACAATTAAATCAGATATACATTGAGCGGTAGAATGGAGCTTTTCTGTATCAATTTTATCGAGTGTGTCTTCTGCTGTCAGTAAATAGTAAGGTGATCTAATCCAATGAATAACTTGTAAATCAGATTGAGATGCAAAATGCCCTGCTTCTCCGATTGGAGGTGTTGCGAAAAAGTTATCTGGAATTAAGATCATATTTTCAATATTATAATCCCTACAGACTTTAATAACAGGAGCTACTAAATTTTCATTTCGTGAGATAAAAGTTGCTCCTAATGATAAATTATTTGTAATTTTAAAGTCATGAGTATTCGGATCTTCTACAACTTCTTTAGCACACATATGTTCTAAGTTTAAATCTACAAGTACGTTTTTTAATAAGGTATCCTTATATTTACGGGCAAAAGTTTCAGCACCAATACCCCCATATAGATGCCCTGCCGATAAGCAAAAAAGTAAGCTTCTCGGACGTTGTTCTTTTGGAACTTGTGCCCATGCTCTTAGTTGAGCTAAGACCATCGCTACTCCTGTACCATCCTCAGAGGCTCCTTTAAATGCTGAATCGTGATGACTTGAAATCATTATCATTTCCTCAGAATTTCCGGGTAAAATGCCCCAAATATTATGCGCGATGCTTGGTTCTTTACTGCCTTCAAGTATGATAGTGCCTTGAGCATTTCCTTCCTGTACTACCTCTCGAACTTTCATTCCATCATATTTACCAACATATACCGAAGGAATTGGTTTCATAACACCATCATAAGGACCCCAGTGACTATTTATATTGGAAGGATAATCTCTTAAAATTAATACTAATCCTAATGCACCTCTATCAAATGCACGCCAGTATACAGAATCTTCTCTTCTTTTTCCGCCTAAAGCTTGCGGAGGAAAGTTAGTTAATACAAATGTTAAGATGATTTCAGTAGTTTTATCAATCACCTTAGACGGATCAGAAACATAAAAGAGTTTTGTTAACTTAAGTAATGTTCCTAAAGGCAATGTTGGAAATTCAATATCTGCAACAACAATCTTATCGCTAACATCTATCTTCTTAAAATCTTTTTCTTGTCCCGTACCAACGTAAACCAATGGAGCTGTTATGCCTTTTTCTGCTGTAAATCCTGTATTAAGCACGTAAAAGCATGGTACCTCCATCTTATCTCCTCCTGCTGATATTATTAATTTCCAATTCTTCGCACTCCAATTTATAACTTCAACAGGTTCTTTTTTCACAGATTCCAATCCTAATTCATTACATTTATTTACCAAATAATCCTCAATCTCATGAGCTTGTTTTGTCCCAATTCTTCGATGTGGAACTTTACAAACCTCCATTAAATCTTCCTGAATTAACTCTGAGGCTGGTGCCTTAACTTTCAATTTCGGTGGTTCAGCTTCAAGTAGAATTTGTTCAGCGTTTTTCCTAATCTTTTTCATTTTTGGGATTAGCCTAATTAAGTTAAAAAGAATTTTCTTTTTAGATAGGCGGAATTCTGTAACTTCCTCAGAAATTACTTGAGTTTCATTCATAATTAAAATATTATTTTCTTTTTATTTAATTAAAATTAATTTCAAGAATGCTATGGAAAGATTTTAAGAAAAATAATTTGAAAATAAATGTTCTTTTGTGAAAATGGAACCTATTCCATTTGATTAGTTTGTATTCTAAAAGGTAAAAAAAAAATAGATATTTTATATTTATTGGATTTTTAAGTATTCTAAAGCCTTATTCTTTATTTTCTGCATAGTTGGGGTGTTTGTTGTCTCTTCTATATAATTAATAGAAAAGGTGAGTCTTCCTGAGACCGTGACTGCAGATATTACAAGCTCCATCATAGGTGAAGTTGAAGTAACAAAGATAAAACGCTCTAATTCCAGCGAACCATATTTTGAGGGATAATCTAATAATCCAAGATTAGTAATTGATAGACCAGGCACTTTAGCAATTTTTTTTTGAATCATTTTATTGGCTATATTTTTTTTATCATTACAAAAGGAATGAATTTTTTCATATCTGCTGAAGTGTGAAGGCACAAACTTACCTAAAAAACTAAAAGATTGAGAGTCTGTGAGAGATTTATCCATGAGACCCATCAGAGCTACCATCTTAAATACTTGATTGATGTCAAGTTTTTCTCTGACTTCTCTAGTGAAAAGCTTAACATTCTCCCAAAAATCTACTTTAGGATTATAAGTCATTTTGAATTGAAATCCTGCCGCATAAAGACCAAAATGATCACCGACAGGTTTTTTATAGCGTTCTCGAGTGTTCACAGGAATCAAGATGTTTTGTCTCCCTCCTTTAAAGTGACCTCTAATTTCGTAGCGTGCAGCAAGAAATGCCATGTTTAGAGCAGAATTGATCGTCACGCCATGCCGTCGGCATAGTTCAGAAAGATCTGAGGTTTGTTTTTTGTTTAACTCGACAGGGATTATTTTAAAGTCAAAATTTTCCCAGTATGCTCGAAAAATGTTGTCTAGATCTTCCTCGTCAAAAATTACTTTCTTCTTCTGCCACATTTTGTTCATTTTATTAATTGCAAATAAGATCGTTTTGCTAGGGGTAACATCTGTAGGAAAATTGTCTGGAGTTGCTAGGGGAGGTTCTGTCATTTGTTTTACTTTTTGACCGGGATCTCCAAGGTATAACAACAGATCTCGTGCCAGAATCGCTAAAGAAGTCCCATCGCAGATAACGTGATGGCATGTAATGATAATTTCAGAAGTCTCAGAGGACTGTAATAACGAAAAGCGAACAAGCGGTCCTTTTTCGAGTTTAAATCGGTCCTTGTAGTCATTCAAGATTTCTTGATACCAATCCTTTTCTGAATTGCGCTGAATGACCTTTAATGGATTTTCTGGAACATTTTCAGATGTAAACCAGGCATCGTAATTTTCATCAAGATATACTCGAACTCCTACTAAAGGATGTTGTTCTCTTACTTTTTTTATTGCATCTCCCAATTCTTCTTTAGAAATGAGGCCTTTTAACCTAGCTATCATGGATATATTAGAGAGCCCAACTCTAAAGAGTCTCCTCTCATGAGGTATCAGTTTCCTCTCAAACTTTTTATACTGGACTGTTTGTAGTTGGTTCATTTTATAACACCTCTTTACAATTCTTTCACAGATTGTGAATTTTCATGATCAGTGAAAGTTAATATATAATAAACACAATAACTATTTAAAGTTTTTCACCAATCGTGAAATTTCACATGATGTGAAAAAATTTATATATGAGAATAAGAATAATATCATTAACTAATGCCCTCAAAAAAAAGTATCACTCCTTTCTACGACAAAAAAGTTCGAAAATATGAGCAAGAAATCATAGATTTCATTGTCGAGTCTGGAGAAAGTAAAAGAAGGACGGATATGGAATCTCATATACTAGCTTATCTTTTATTAAGAGAAGGATTATGGCTCACTCAAGATGATATTAGAGCATTATCGCAGATTTATTATAAAGATGAATCTAAAGCAGGTATTTCCAAAGGGACTATTTCTAAAATCATAAATCTTTACGGGCAATATCAAGTATTAAAAAAAAGAAAAATAGCACACAAAAAGAATGCGTTCGAATATTCAATGTCTGGACTTCTCAATCAGTTAATGTCTACTGCTGTGGGATTTGGAATACAGGAGATCGACAAATATAACTCGTTTTTAAGGATGAAATTAAAATCTCTTGAAAGATATGACCACAAAAATGAAGAGGAGAAATCTTTAAAAAAGATTATGATGGAAAGAGTACAAGAGATAATTGATTTTTTTACTTTTCACAAGGCTTCTTTCCTAGATGATCTTGATTCAAAAAGAACAAGAAATTCAAATGTTGTAATGAATAATTCAAAAGGAGCCAATAGAGTTGAAAAAAAAAAGCATCTAAGTGTTATTGAAAACGAAATTATTAAATTTATTTTAGATTGTCCGTTGTTTGTAATCGAGGAGACACGATACGCATTACCAATGGCATATTTTCTAACAAGAAAACAGCTAACGCAAGATAAATTAAGGACGCTTACGGGTTTATCAGCAGGTCTGGTTTCTGAAGGGCTGAATTATTTTATTCAAAAAGGATATATTGAATTGCAGAAAATTAAAGGAGTAAGAAAAAGATATTATAGCTTACCTTCAATTGCTTTTTATAGTTATCTTAGGTATTATCGTCGCTTCAACTCAATTTCGAACCAATATAGCCGATTAAAGGAAATTAATGATGAATTAGAAGCAAAGAAGGAAGAATTAGAAAATTTGAATGGGTTTAATGCCATCCAAAGAAGTATAAACGAGTTTTTAAAAGCAAAACCCTTAGTGGATAAATTTACTATATCATTCAAGAACGCCCTTGATCAATTTAATCCAAATTAGAGAAGGAAAATTTTAATCATCAAATCATTAGGAGATTCAACCATACCTTCATGCTTGAATTTGCAACTCTTACTAAAATTAAGGATAAAATTTATAACTCTAGTTCTCAAATTAATCAATTAGCTGTTAATTTTATTATGATTCGAGAAAGAGTAATTTGGAAAGTTTTTGGTAAAAGACTCGTTAGTTATAAAAAACTTGATGATGGAACGATTGTTGGTAGCGGGTTTTTAAATCCATTGGTAGACAGATTTCGATTAATCACGATGTTTATTGCTCAAGGTAAATTTTATAAAAATTATGATTTAGGCCGATGGCGTGGAAAAAGAGTTGCTAACACTTTTGCTCCACCTGTAGGTAGCAGAGCGATGCTTCGCGCTATGAAGAACGTCTTAAGAGGGCGTATCTTGCGTCATGCTCGTCCGATAGCGATGACTTTTGCGGTTACATATGATTGTCAATGTAAATGCGTTCATTGCAGTGCTGGGAAACATTATAGAACAGATATTCCAGAATTAACTACAGAAGAGGCTAAAACACTAATTGACGATAGTCTAAATTTGGGTATATCAGTATTGGCATTTACTGGAGGAGAACCATTACTTAGAGAAGATATCTTTGATCTGATTAAGTACGTTGATAAAAAAAAGGCTGTTCCCGTTATATTTACTAACGGACAATTTTTAACTGAAGAGAATGTTAACAAATTGGCAGATGCAGGACTGTTCTGTTTATATGTGAGTATAGATAGTCCAAATCCAGATGAGCATAATGAATTGCGTGGGATGCCTGGTCTATTTGATACTGCCTTAAAGGGAATTAGAATTGCGAAAGAAAAAGAGATGTTTGTCGGATTATCTTCTTATGCAACTCAATCATCAACAAAAGCAGGTATGTATAAAGAAATACATAATTTAGCAAAAGAATTGGGTTTACACAACGTAATGCTTTTTGATGGTGTTCCCACAGGGAACATGCTTAAAGATACAAGTGAATTACTTAAAATGGAACAACGTGAAGAAATTCGACAATATTCAGAGTATATTAGGCAAAATCAAATAATTCCTCCACTTTCAGCACAATCTTGGCAAAATTCCATTGAATCATATCTTGGAGGTATTGGATGCTTAGCAGCATATATTCAATACTATGTGTCTGCATATGGCGACGTAAGTCCTTGCGATTTTACCCCAATTTCTTTTGGTAATATTCGAGATGCTCCTTTAAAAAAAATCTGGAAAAAAATGATCCACCATCAGGCTTACAAGCATCGTAGTTCATTTTGTAGAATGCAGAATGAAAAATTTAGAGAGATGTATATCAATCCAATACCGGATGATGCTACCCTACCTTATACCATTAATAACCTTCCAAATCTGGATTATAGAAAATAAATTTTAAAATTGGTTGAGACTTAGAATTTAGGGGTTTCGTGAAAAAACCGAGGTATTGAGCTGCTCATAGTGCCATATAATGGTATTACTTTATCTTAAATATCTAGACTAAAATGTTAATTTAAGCATTATAATTCACGATTCGTGAAGATGGCTTAGTAGAGTAGACATCTAATAAAATAAGTTGATAAGAAATGAGAGAAAATGTAAAGAATGTCGCTTTGATTTTGGCGTTAATAATCGCTGGTGTTTCACTCCCGACAAGCATAGTGTCTATGATGGAAAAACCGACACGGATTACGGAAATTAACAACTATTACTACAATAACACTGTAATCGAGCAATCTAATAATACAGGAAAACACATTATTAAACCAATTGCATATCTTCCAGCACTGGATAGTGGAGCTACACTTAAAGGTATTTGGATTGACCTTAATGCAATAGATGAATATATGTATGCTACTTTTTTCGCAAATAGCGATGTAGTAGATACTAGCGAAGATGTAATATTTAGATTTATTATGAATTGTGCACAAACAGACGCGACTTTACAAATGCTAATATATGGAGCTCATACAGAAACAGATAATACAACCACAGCCACTTTTACTTGGAACATAGATAATGGGGTAGCTATTAGTTTTAACGCGACAGCAACAGTAATGTTTATATACGAATATACTTTCGATGCCGCAGATGTAGAAAATGACGATTGGCTTTCTTTTGCTTTAAAATTAAACGAAGCGACACGAGCAGTAGGAGTTATGTACGCAGAGGTGGAATATATACATGTCTGAACATAAAAATTGTACATGTTGTAAATGGAACGATTATCCAATATCTATTTAATATAAGGAACGAAGACAGAAATTTGGCTTGAATTCCTTTTTTTTTAATTTTTTTACTGTATATTTTATAATTTATTAAGAATTTCTTGTAATTTAGTGTAATCTACTAGTATTTGTCGTAATTCAATAGCGTCTTCTTCGGCATTCTCATGGACACCCTTTCTTGCTTTTTCCAGAAATTCTTTAGAAGAAGTTTCACTCCAGCGTTCTAAAATCTCATTAATATATTGCTGAAGCAGTCGCATTTTAGACGTGAGTAAATCTTCAGCCAGAGATTTATCCAATTTAACTTGTGTCATATTGCTCAAATAAAAATAAGAAATTCAACTAAATTAATCTTTATGTTTGGAACACTCTCAAATTTTAGATTTTAAAATTTTCGTGAAATAATCGTTGTTACAAAATTTTAATTTACTTTACCGCATCTCGTCCAAAATGATGTTTTCTTCAGAAATAATTAACTTACATGGGGTACTTAACTTGGAAGCATATTTTTTTAAACCATTATAGAGTAAATCTCTAATTTTTTTTGGATCTCTTGGATGTATTTTGAAATATATTATACAGCTCTTTTTCTGAAGACTTTTATTTAACTGTAGAAAATCAGAATCTAAGCTGATAATAATAGCTTTTTCTTTTAAAGCCAGTTTTGCTACTTCACCATTTATTATGCCTAACATATTGAAATCATGTAAGGTAAAAACATCAAAACCTAATTCATGAATTTAATCCTTAACAGAAATTGGGACGTTCTCATCGAGAAGAAAAATCAAATATTAAACCTCTTTACTGATAATGTCGTCAAGATCAACATTCATAAGGTTTTCGTTGGCATCTTTTCCAATCTTAAGGAGTGTCAAAATTATTTTTGAATCTAAATGGGGATATTCCTTTAGAATTTCTGCGATAGTATAATTCAATCCAATTAACTCGTAGATTAAGGCAACAGGAATCCTAGTACCTTTTATGACAGGCTTTCCTCCCAGAATTTGCGGATTAGTTTCGATAATATCTGACATTTTCTATGATACTATATAGTAAAATATATTTAAATACATATTGGAA
>JAHQWP010000080.1 GCA_029856235.1 Promethearchaeia archaeon | reverse complement strand
AACTGCCATTTCAAATCGAATATGATTTTTAATCGAAGATTAAATATTTAGTTGCTAAAAATTGAATATACTCCGAAAAACTCTTGATGTGGTCAGCCAACATCATAATATTTTCTATTAATTCTTTCAAATATAAGAAAGTTCTTGATAGGTAATCCATATCATAATTATACAATCTATTAAGCACTTGCCACTCCTCTTTTCTCATTCTCCTTCTTTCGTCTTTAATGATTTCACAAATTTCATGAGCTTTACTCAAATCTGAACCAATAATTTTTATAGCTTCAGCTAAATCGTTAGAGATTTTTTTTAAAGATTTCAGAATACTAATGATTTGGAGTTTGAACTCTTTGTCAGGAAATACGACCTTATAGAGAAGCATTTTATTGGCAAAAAATTCCCCAATATTTTTAATATCGTTAATTTTATTAAATAGTTTTAATCTGTCTGCTTTTGAAAACATTAATTTAGATTTGAATATTTTAGTTTCAAATGCCTTCTTAATTCTTACTTCTGTATTAGTTTCTATAACATAATTTAGATTCTGAGTGAATTTTTCGAATTTCTCGTCAACAAGAAATTCAATTCCTTCAATTAGCTTCAAGTTCTGTTCATTTATGTTATCTACAAATAAGTGTGTTAATTCGTCAATATTTAACTTCTTTAACTCTTTATCACTTATTTCTTCCATTGTGAGTCTAACCTTTAGGATTTTTAAGTTATTTAAAAAATTTAGTCTATATTCTATATAGAAATAATAATGTCTTTTGCAAATTTAACTTTACCTTCGGTTTATTAACCTTAAAATATAAATTTCATTGGTTAGAAAACTTTTAGACTTATTGGAATTATAAATCTCTCTATTTTATATTACCATACGATGCCCATCGTCCAAAAATTCTACTTTTTTCGTTGTTATCATTGTGGTGAATGGAGCTACAGTAATAAAATAATTAAAACTAAGAAATGTTGGAAATGTAATCGGTCTTTCCAATTCAAAAACTCTACTAAATTTTCTAGAACGGTAACGCTTCATGGAGCTATTAACATTATAAAGGATTTGAAAATGAAAGGGGAAAAAGAATCACTTTTTAAATTTCTGAATATGTAGAATGAGTGGAACAACTTATAACTTCAAAAAATAAAATTATTTAACTCTCTCTTCTTCAATCTTCTAAAGCTCTCAATTTTTTCTGAATTAACTAGTTATTGTGGTTTGAACAATTTTATGGAGATCAGCGATGATTTAAAGTTATTTGATAGTACCTTTATTAATAAGCTTCATCGAGAAGCTGAAAATGAAATTGAATATTGGGATATCAGAGCAACATATACCGAAGGAACAACTTTAGATTTTACCGATCAAAAGAGCACAGAAATATCATCCTATGATATTACTAATTGTGGAATAAGAACTTTTATTAACGGAGGGTGGGGATTCTATGTTCTTAAGAATATTAACAAGGAAAAAATAATATCGAGTTTCTTAAAATCAATAAAATTGGCAAAATTGACGGAATCGCTATCAAAAAACAAGTTTAAGATAAAAGAAAGAGATCCTTTCATTGAGGACTTTAAGATTGATAGCAAGTTAAAACTTTCTGATGTGGATATCGAAGATAAAATTCTATTGGTAAAAAACCACGAAAAAATCGCTTCTGATTATTCTAAAATGGTTAAAAATACACGAACAATTTACATGGATGGAGTGAATAATTATTTATTTATAAACTCATTTGGAAGTCAAGTTAAACAAAATCTTTCGTATTTACGACTTTTGAACATAGTATATTCCCAAAAAGCGGGTGTTATCCAGAGATCAATTAACTCGGTAGGAGGATTAGGCGGATTTGAGATATCATCAACAGAAAAAGCCCAAAATTTGAGTCAAAAAACTGCTGAAGAATCGATAAAACTGTTAGATGCTAAATCTCCGATAGGTGGTAAATTCTCAATTATTGCCGATTCAAAACTTGCAGGAACCCTAATCCATGAAGCTCTTGGACACGCTTGCGAAGCAGATTTGGTCTTGAGCAAAGAAAGTGTTCTGAAGGGGAAAATTGGTCAAAAAGTGGCTTTAAATGACATTAATGTAGTAGATGATCCGTCTATGGGGCAAGGAAGACCATTTGGGCTGCCCTACGAGTTATTTGGGTGTTATTTTATTGACGATGAGGGGATTCCTTCCCAAAAAACAATTATTATTGAAAACGGAGTTTTAAAAAATTACTTACATAATTTAGAAACTTCTTCAAGAATGAATGTTCCTCCCAATGGTCACGGGAGAGCATCATCTAGTTCTTCGAAACCTCAAGTACGTATGGGTTTTACTTATATTGAGCCGAAGGATTGGGAAATCGATGAATTAATAGCGGATACGAAGAATGGCATTCTTTGTGAAGATTTTCTGTATGGCTATACAAACCCAACTACTGGAAACTTCCAATTCAAATGTAAATTTTCATATAAAATCGAAAATGGAGAAAAAAAAGAATTAATGCGAGATGTTGCGTTATCTGGAATGATTTTAGAAGTTCTAAATAGAGTATCTGCTATAGGAAATAAAAATACATTCAACTACAGCGACGGGATTTGTGGAAAGGGTGGCCAGAGTGTACGCGTGTGTGATGGAGGACCTTATCTACGTGTTGATGATGTTACTGTCGGTGGATTGAACTAGCTATAATATTTAAGATCTTCGTCTTTTATATTCGAATGCATCATCTACAGCCCCTCTAATTGCTTTTGAATTAAATTTATAACCCTATACCTCGCATAGTTTTTTTAAGTAATTTTTGTACTCAACATTCCAATGAGATTTTCTGTCGGGATATTTTATTTGCAAACACTCCTTAATTCTTTTCCATTTAACTGGATTTTTAAGTGCTATTAAAGTTATATCAATTATCTAATTATTCACTTTAATATTTAGTCTACTTTAATAAGTAAGCTTGGCCAGCTATTGGAACCATCAACCCAATTTAGATCATTCATCGGTTGAGTATTATTATAAACATCAGTTGCTTTAGAATATAAAAGGAGATTATCTGAAAAATTAAAAGTTATATATGCCTTCCAGAAAACCCATACGTGATCGGCATCAATCGATTCAACGATATTAGCTTGGCTCCAAGTTGCACCTCCATCAATGGTGACCTCAACTTTAGAGATTCTTGTGCCCCCAAATGCTGCTCCACCTATTTCAAGAGGAGTACCAACGCTAGCATGAACAATCTCATTAGGGAAAAATATTGTAGAATCTACATCCATTGGGGGAGTTGTGTCCCAACCCCTATCATCCCAAAAATCTTCAAGTGGTCTATCTATAACTTCCATTTCTATTACCCATGCTGGTTGTTTTGCTCCAAATGATCCGGGATTTACGATTCGGAGAGGGAATCCTTGGGCAGGAGGTAGAATTTCTCCATTCATATAAAGTGCTCCAAGAGTTCCATTATCTCTTAGCTGATCAAGTGTATTAGAAACATAATAACCATCCGCTGCCTTATACTTTATACCAGTAGCATTCGCTTTCAATCCAAGTGACTCTAAAAAATCATATATTAAGAAGCCCCCCCATACGGCAGTAGATAGAAGTGGACCTTTAGTTGGATTGCCAATGCATTCTGTTGTTAACGTTTTTTCGATTAAATCTAAACTTTGGAGTTCAGAAAGAGTAAAATTTCCTGGATTATTAATTTCACCCCATACATTGAGCCTATAACTACTCGAATCAATCTCAGGAATAGCCCCTATGCTTATTGTAAAATAATTCTCATTTTTTGTTATAAAATCCGGAAAGCTGTTCGAGGTCCTAACTGAATTATCAGAATTTGGGAGATTAATTCCAATTAATATACCTACTCCAAATCCAATTATAATAACCAGGGTTAAGACAAGAATGGTTTTCTTATCAACTCTTGAATTAAAAACTTTCAAATCAATATTGATGTATACAACTTAAATATTAAAATCGTTTGTTAATTTTATAAACAAGTCTATTTATATAGATCCGTTTAAAATGTCAGTATTTTGTTATTGATTAATTGAGTAATGATCTTAAATTTTCGACCCCTATTATGATATTTAGTTTAATGATTCAATTATCTTACTTATTATTATTATACTTGTCGTTGGGTCTAATAATGAGGAGAAAGAATAAGATGAAAAAGAAAAAGTCGAAGAAACGAGAGGAAAGAAAAGAAAGAAAATTGTAGCGTCCGTACAGTCCTTTCGTATTACCTTAATAAAAAAGATTATTAGAACAGATTATGCTTAATTAAGTCTCTTGAACCTTTTTGAAATTTTTTGTTCTAAAAAAAGTAAAAAGTGGTGAAATATTTATTTAAGTACGCTTTTGAAAAGACTGAGAGGACAAATTAAATGGACAATGAGATAGATATTTTTGAACTAGCTAGTTACGGAATTGGGTTCGCAGAGAAAAAATGCCCTTCTTATAAATGTGCTGAAATTTTTGTAGGAAAAAGCCAATATACTAATATTGAACTCGAAGAAAATTCGATAAAATACAGCGAATTAGGGAGCGACAATGGAGTTTCTATTCGAATATATAATAATCAAGGTTCTACAGGGTTTGCTTTTACAAATAAACTGAACAAGATTGTTATCGAAAAAATAGTTACTAACGCTATTAAAATGATGAACGCAGGCACTCCAGATCCTGATTTTAAAAATTTACCTGAAAAATATGAAAGTTATCCCAATGTTGATTATTTATTCGACAAAAGTATAAATTCCTTAACAATAGAGGATTCGATCGAGCTAATCAAAGATTTGATTACCGTGTGCAACGAAGATGACCTTGCAATTTCTCAATCTGGCGATTTTACCGCAAATTACAACATGTCCTATGTTTTTAACTCGAATGGAGTTGAAGCATACGGAGAAGAAACATTGTTCTCAATTTCATCTAATATGATTGTAAAGGACAAGGTGACCGGAGAAACAGCAAATGGGTATGAATCCCAAATGAAAAGAAAGTTAAAAGAAATTGATGGAACGACTACAGCAGTTGAAGCTTTAAATAATGCAAAAAAGAACCTTAACCGGACAAAAATAAAGACCAAAAAGATGCCGATTGTATTAACTCCTAAAGGAACAATAAACTTGATTTTAAATCCAATTGCGTCTGCAATAAATGCAGAACTGTTCCAGTATAAACGTAGTTTTTTAGTTGATAAAAGAGAAAAAAAAATTGGTTCAAATCATTTAACTCTTGAAGACAATGCCTTAATTAATGGTGCAGTAGGATCAAGTATATTTGATGGAGAAGGGGTTCCGTGTAAAAATAAAAAAATTATAGAAAATGGAATATTTTTAAACTCAGGTTTATTGCATAATAGTTATACTGCAGGAAAAGAAGGGGTAGAAAGCACAGGAAATGCGTCTAGACGATCTTTTAGTTCCGTTCCTTCAATAGGCATTTCAAACTTAATCTTAAAACCTGGAACGATACCTCAAGAAAAAATAATTAAGGATGTTAAAGAGGGAATTTTGTTAAATTCTACAGCAGATTCTCCAAATATTGCCACTGGTGATTTTTCCGGGTTGATTTCGCAAGGAAATTTGATCATTAACGGAGAAGTTAAGCAAGCATTAAATGAGACTATGTTTGGTATAAATTTATTAGAACTATTTAAAAATATAGTATCAATTTCAAAAGAATTTAAAGTATATGGCTCGTTCTACGCTCCTTTCGTTAGGGTTGATAACGTACAAATTATTGGAGCTAATTCTTAGGATGTTATGTTTAAATGCATAGT
>JAHQWP010000079.1 GCA_029856235.1 Promethearchaeia archaeon | reverse complement strand
GAGGATTATTCTGAAAAAACCCGAAAAATAAGATAAATTCTGTATCTTTTTTTACCAATTTTTTGAACATATTATGAAATAGTTTTTATTCACATTTATTGAATTAATTCAAATATTCATATTAACTCAGAATAAAAAAAGTAATTTTAAATTCAAATTACGCGATTAATGATTTAATATAATGATATACTTTATAACAAAATAATAAATAAATTTTTGATAAACATGAATATGTTAAAATCTAATAAAAATAAAAATAAAAAAATATATGGTCTTCTTTTCTTGTTTTTTGGAATGATCTTAGCTAATTACAACTCATCCATATTAAATTTGCTTATAATCGACAATTCATATAATGGTGAGAATAACAACGATAATTCGCTAGATTTTCAAAATCAAACGCCAGAGACATCAGATTATCAAAATTTTAACGGTGATGGTGGGAATTTAAATATAACATTACATCAATCTTATTTAAATAATTCATTTAACACCTTATTAAACACATCTGATTCAAATAATAATGAATTTATATTACCATGTCCGACTGATATAAATTTTAATTCAAGTTTTACAAATATAACAATAAATGATGTTTATGCTCCAAATAAATCCTTAACTGTTGAAGATGACTTTTATGGTACCGGGGCTGAATTTTATTTAGTTGCAGATTATTTTGTATCTTTTGAAACAAAAGGAGCAGGATATATCGAGAACATAACTCTACGTGTTAAATTAGATGATATTGCAGATGAATCTAATATAACGATAAGATTATACGATGCTGAATTAGATGGTGGAAGGATAAGACCAAAAAGCAATCTTGGTACAATTGTATCTCGTAGTAATGTAACATCCGATTCTTATTATTGGCATAAAATTTCGAATATTCATGCTTCCTTTAACTCTTCTAATACATATAATAATACCTTCTTTTTAAGGATTGAAAAGATAGGTGGTTCAATATGGTGGGATTGGGCTTCAGATTCAGGAGGTACCGATGGTGTTGATGAAATGGAAGCATTAGACGCTATTGAAAATTATATCTTATTTGGACCTAACACAGTAGATTTAACACTTAAACTCGATTTTTCCATTGAAGATAATACTCCCAAACCTTCCGAAGTTAATTTAACAATAAATAATGATTTAGTGAAAGATGATGGATCTAATAATGGGTATTGGGAATCTTTCGATGTTAATAGTAGCATTTCAGGAGAATTACAATATATCATTTCAGCTAATTGGTGGGAGGTTTCTTGTAATATTACATCAGTCCAGATTAATTACACTAAAACAGATGTTCAAGCAATTTCTTCTTATGATATATCAGGTAGTGGGCAAATTGTTCAATGGAATGTTACTATTACAAATGGGTTGAATTACTTTGATTCTCGGATTACAGATTTTAATGTGATTAATTTTACGATTCCACGTATTTGGCACGAAAGTTCAATTAAAGTATTTAATGGGTCAACGGAAAAAACAATCTTTAAAAGATTAATTAACAGCGATTATAGGGAGATACAAATTTTAAATGCGGGTAATGGCACGTATTGGTATTTGAACGCAACCTCTTCCAACTTAATCTCTTCAATTGACACATTTGTAAGTGGAATAGCTCGGAATATGGTCAATCATTCAAACATCGTCAGATGTAATACTACATTTACAGAGATGATGTATGATGGGAGATTAAACTTAAGCATATTTACCCCAAGTCAAGGATATCTAAACCATACAAGAACTTTAAATTTAACTCCTTTGGGATCCGATACTAATTTCACTGTATCAGATTGGGATGTGTCGGTCAATGTTACTGAATATGGTGTTTTTAAGATTCAAATGTCTTGGAACAATGATACTGCTGCTGGATTTTTAGAGGATACTATTACAGTTATAGCTGATACGAGTTTAACTCTAAATCCCTTCCCATTAAAATATACATTTGATTCAGGTGAGACGTTCAATCTAACGGCTTTCTATGAAGATACTGGATTAATTACAGGTATTGAGGCTGATAGTATAACTTATCAGATTGGAACGGGAAGTGTACGAGATGCTAGTAGTTTCTATATAGGTGGAGGTTATTATAATATAACAATTGATGCTAACGACGTAGATTTTAATTATGGTCCAAATACAATAGTAGTAAATGTAGAAAAGACCTATTACAATAATCAAACAAGCTCTGAGATAATAACGATATTAGCTGAAACTGATGCGTATATAGTGTATCCAGCTATGAATGATGTTTTTGATTCAGGAGATACATTTGATCTAGAGTTATATTATAATGACACAGTTCAAGATGCAGGTATTACAGGAGCTACAATCGAATATAGCCTTGGAGGTGCTCCATTTAGATCAGATGCTGCAATTACAGATTTTGCGAATGGTTATTATAATATTACAATTTCTGCTTCTGATGCTAATTTTAGTGGTTATGGTTTCAAGACCATAGATGTAAACATAGATATGGATTATCATTATAATCATTCCGAATCAATCACTATAAAATTACTTGGAGAGACTACACCTATAGCAGCTGCAAGAGTTCCTGATAAAGCATATTATACTGCCGCTGAGACATTTAACATTTCACTATACTATGAAGATAGTGCTAAGAGCATAGGAGTAAATGGCGCAACGATAGTGATAGATATAGGAGGAACAACGCACACTCCACTTTCAATGTTTGATTATGGTGATGGAAATTATGAAATAACCATAGATTGTAGTGATTCGGATTTTGATAGTTATGGATACTTTCCTATCAGAATTAATGTAAGTTTATCAAACTACTATAATCGAACCGATACTTTAAACACATTAATTGTTGGAAATGAATCATTAACAGTACTAGCGCCTAATTCTGGTGCTGTCTATATTGAAGACCAGACCTTTGATATTACAGTTGAGTATATTGATACAATACTAAGTTCTGGTATCGATGGAGCAAATATTGAATATAGTCTTGATGGTGGTTTTACATTTTGGGACAATCCTAGTAAAATAACTCCATTAGGATCAGGTCAGTATAATATCACTGTTGATGTTAGTGATGGCAACTTCACTGAATATGGGTTTGTTGATGTCATTATTGAAGCTTCCAAACAATTCTATGAAAATAGATCAACAACTTACACCTTTCACCGGCAGATTACAACCCAAATTACGCCTTTAAACATAGTAGATTTAGGCTCTGTTATGAAGGGTTTAAATGTATCCTATACATTCAATTATTCCGATACTACTGGCAAACCAATCGTTCAAGCAAATTGGTTGCCTATTGGTGCTTCTTATGGATTTCAAGCCTTCTTACAGAACAGAGGTGATGGAAATTACACTATGCATTTAGATTCGACAAACGTAGGAGTCTTTGGTTCTCCATATACTCTCTCATTTAACGTTTCATCTACAGGAAACGAAACTCAGATTATTCAGATGACCATAGATGTGTTAATAATTCAAACCGAAGTTACAAATGTAACTAGCATATCGGAAATAGCAAGAAATTCGGGTTTGAATCAATCGGTTAGATTTTACTTCAATGACACTACAAATAATCTACCTGTTCTTAATATCCTAACACAAAATATCGTGGTTGAAAATAATGCTACTGGAACACCATTTAATGATGGAGAGTTTTGGCTTTTTGACCCATTCAGTAACGGAACATATATTTTAGATATTACTATGGGAACTCGCAATTCAGGATGGTATACATTAGAGATCAACGCATCTAAGTTTCCCAATTATGACTATAGCCTTTTTTATATAACTTTCTATTATAGAGGAAATTATACTGATATTAATTTAATCTCACTTTCAGATCCTGGTCCTGGAGTACTCACTCCTACGGGATTGTATAATTTTACTATGTTTGAAGGAAGCGATTTAACCGTTGATTTTAATATTACTGATTCAGAATATTCTGATAGTTTAGTCATTGGAGATGCCGATACATACATAGTAAGATATAGGAACCTTGGTACTGGATCGAATGGAATACTTGCTGCCACTCTAAATTTCGTAACGCTACTACATACAGGAACGATAGTTACTTCCAACCCTGCCTTAACTATAGGTAGATATTCAGTTAACATTACGACATCTAGAACCAATTATGAGGACGCCACTTTTGCTTTCAATCTAACAATTATAGAGAAACATCTAACAAACTTAACAAGAGTGTTAGTACCCCCTCAAATCAACTCAGGAAACGAATTAACAATTATTTTTAAGGCACTTATCTTTAACGGCTCTGAATGGTTGCCTTTAGTTGATGCTTCTATTAGAATGACGCCTTATTTTAATGGAATAGGATCAACTGTTCAAACTCTTGACACTAATAGTACAGGTGAGATTAGATTTGTTATAACTACCGGAAGCAGTCTTAGAAGAGTAAATATAACTCTTGAATTGTTATCTGAATATAATTATTTGGATTATACCTATCGCATTTCAGACTTAGAAATAACCGTTATCCCCCCGACCCCACCTTTAACTTTTGAAGATTATCTTCCTTACATTATAATGATAGGAGCTGTCGCTGTTGTTGCCGTCGCTTCTATAGCAACGTATCGAGGAGTTATAGTTCCTAAAAAGAAGGAAAAACAACGGGTCTTAACTGAAGTAAAAACGATTTTTGACGACGCAATTAATTTAGAACACATCTTAGTTTTATACAAAGGAACTGGTACATGCATTTTCTTTAAGTCGTATGGTTCAGAACAAATCGATCCTGAATTAATAGGTGGCTTTCTTTCAGCCGTATCCTCTTTTGGAAAAGAAATGGCTACTCAAGAAGCATTGAATGAAATCTCTTATGGAGATAAAATGTTGCTATTAGCAGATGGAAATCTAATAAGAGTGGCGTTAGTGTTAGGGAAAAATGCATCTTTGATTCTCCGCCGACATTTAAAAGAATTTATTGGAACTTTTGAAAAAACTTATAATGAAGTTTTACCAAGCTGGCGAGGTCAATTAAATCACTTCAAAAATGCGGGTCTTATTGTGGATGACTTATTAAATACATCAATTATCCTTCCTCATCAGATATCATACGATTTTTCAAGCGTTAAAGACTTAAAAAATCCCCACTCAAAGGAAGTGTTGAAAGTCGCACAGAGTTGTTGTGAAGAAACTGAAAGGGAATTCTTCTTTATTGCAACTTTACTTAAAGATGCTTCTGAGATGACAAATAAAGATACTGCAGAAATATTTATAGGAATCAAGGAATTAAGGGATAGGAAGATATTAATCCCTATAGAAATTTCCGCCATTGAAGCTCAGCCAATTTCTCAACAAGAGCTGAATCTCATAAACCAAAAAGTCGTAGCTTTGCCAAATTTGACGAACGATGAGAAACAAAAACTCGTGCAAGATTTATCCCAATTAGGGCCAATAGAAAGAGAGGCATATCTTACTAGCTTATCCAAACAAAATGAGATAATTACTGCTCCGATAAAAACGACAACAGTCGAAGGAGTAGATGTTGACAATAAAAAATCTGCAAAAAAAGGGGTGCGAGAGTTAATGAAGCGAGGAAAAATTGCGGATGGAAAGAAGGATCACGTCAAAGCTATTGAGTTTTACCAAAGTGCTGCTTCATTAGCCTCGAACTGGGAATTAACAGATGATTACGTCAGAATCGAAGAAATTATTCGGAAAACTAAAATTGAAGATATAAAGGAAAAGAAGTTACAATTGGAAAAAGAAGCAAAAGGTGCAGTTAAAGCAAAAAATTACTCTGAAGCCGCTACAAAGTTTAAATATGCTTCTAAAATGGCTTCTGAAATCTTTAAGTTAGGAGATACATCTATGACAAAAG
>JAHQWP010000078.1 GCA_029856235.1 Promethearchaeia archaeon | reverse complement strand
AAGATTACGATTTCTCGATAATAAAAGAGACTAAAATCTTTTTAGTAGGTTCGATTCGATTTAAAGATTATTTCATTAGAATAGAGTCAATATTACAAATTATGTATAAAAAACTTGTTGGAATTTGTTCTGTCGATGGTTTATTAAATAAAGATAAGTTTAGTGAGGAAGAATGGGACAAATTGCAAGAGATAGCTATAAGAAAATTAAATGATCAAGAAGCAATTTTAGTCCTTGATGTAAATACCTATATAGGGGAGCAATCAAGAGAAGAAATTGAATATTTCACCTCACGGATGCATAAACCGGTATATTATTTGTCTAAACTTAAAAAGATTTAATATTTGCACTCCTTACCTTAAAACATTCTATAGGTGTAATAAATATACTCTTAAAAATCAATAATTTGGTAAAGTCGTAATTTATTAAAGGTTAAAACAGATTCTAATCATAATAAAATTAATTGGAAACTTTAATCAAAATGGAATTGTTCCAAGTGTTTTGGGACGATCAAAAGAAACTTTTTTTAGAATTCGAAAAAAACGATGAAGAGCAAGTTCTATTTCTTCCTGAGAGGATAAATCGGTTAAATGTCCATTTCGAGATTTCAAAAATAGTAAAGCAAGATATTTATTTCAAACAAACTCCATCGCTAGTTTCCATTAAGAAAATTTATCACTCAACTGAATATTTAGGTTTTTCTATAGAATTGGATGAGATTCATGGATTTTCAGATATCCAGATTAAAATCCTGAAATTGACAATTTATCTATACTCCGGTGAGAGAATAGAGTTTACTTTTTCAGAGAAATTTAATGTATCTGATATATGGGTAAACGATGACTGCTACGCTGGTTTCCAATTCGTCGATTTAAGCTTACCAAAAAATCAGAGAAAAAAAATAACTCGAGAAAGAGTAGTTCAAGCAACTAAAACGGATTTCAATCAAAAAAAAGAAGAAAAAACTGTTATATATGAGAAGAGGAGTGTTGAAAGCATTCCAACAGACCATTCCGTAATTTCAATGATGAATGAGAGCAACAAAACATTAAAAAATATCGAGAAGCATTTAGCAAGCCTTGCTTTAACCTTACAAAATATGCCTGTTAATCCAGTATCTTACGCTCCTCCCTCTGGTGTTCCTCAGAGAATTTCTGGGCCTGGTATCGAAAGAATTAAAGGACCAGATGTGCAATCGCTAATACAAGGTCGTGGATCTTCAGCTAAACTTTTAGTAATAAAAGAAATGAAAACGATTTTTAGAGAAACCACCGAGAAAAACAGTGGTTTTAGTATTAAAGATATTCTGAAGCCAATGAAAGAGGATGAACTTCAATCAATTATATTGAACCCTGAGGACCTTATGAAAAAAGAAGAAGAAGCAATTGCCAACCAAATTAAACGATTTAAAAGAAACCAAGAAGAAAAAATTAAACTAGAGCAATTAAAAGAACCAAAGTAATTCCTTTAGCTTTAATTCTTTACGTTCTACTTATAGAAATCAGTTATAGTTTTATTATAAATGTTTAATTAGCTTTAATAATTAAGTTATAAATGAGGACACAAAACTCATTAGAGTTGAGTAAAAGATTTTATTAAATTACTTTATAGGGACAGCTGGTAGTGGAAAAAGTACTTTAACCGGTTTATTTAAGGATTATGTTACAGATCGAGATCCAGAAATCTCAGCAATTACTTTAAATTTGGATCCTGGTGTTAAAACAATGCCATATAATCCAGATATAGATATTAGAGATTTTATTGTTCTTGAAGAAGTAATGACCGAATATGAATTGGGTCCAAACGGAGCCATGATTTTAGCATCAGATTTAATGGTTAATTTTTTGGACGAACTTAGAGATGAAATTGATGAATATAGTCCTGATTGGGTATTCGTCGATACTGCGGGACAGCTTGAGTTATTTGCTTTTAGAGAAACGGGACCGTTGATAGCAAGTACGTTAGGTTTTGGATCTATTCAACGGGTTGTATCCTTCCTTTTTGATTCAAATTTTGTGCTCAGACCAAATGGTTTTATCTCTACGCTGTTACTAGCTGCCTCTGTGCAATTTAGGTTCAGAAATATATCACAAATTAATGTATTGTCCAAAGTGGACTTGTTAAGCGAAGATCAAATTGAAATGATCGTTAATTGGAGCCAAGATTTTAAAGCCTTAGAAGATTCTACTAATGAAAGAGAAAGTGGATTGATACGAGAGTTATCTATGTTAATTTCAGATGTATTTAGTCAATTAGGATCAACTTCAGAATTAATCCCTTGTTCTATAAAAGAAGAAAAAGGATTAGATCTCTTATTTGGTTATTTACAAAGAATTTTTGACTCAGATAAGTCAAAGTTTTATTGAATTAGTGAATTTATATATCAAAGTAGTTAATGTAATATTGGTTTGAATCAAAGTATGAAGATTATAGGTCCATGTGCCGGTATAGGGTCGAGATTACGCCCTTTTACGTTAAGTAAGCCCAAAGCATTCATAAATGTCGCTGGAAAGACTGTTTTAGAACATATTCTTAATAAGTTCGGCGATACATTTGATTCAGATACAGAGTTAATTTTAGTTGTCGGTTACAAGAAAAGACAAATAACAGAATTCGTCAAACAGAAGTATAGTGATAAATTTAAATTAACTTTTATTGAGCAAGAGCCTCGTGGATATAATGATGATATACCGTTTTATTGGGGGTTAGGAGAGGCTGTATACCTAGCAAATACCAGCTTTAAAGATGATACTTATCCAAATAAAGAAGCAAATAAACGTAATGGCTCTTTGATATTCTTAGCAGACATGATACCAATTGAGGAATATTCCTATTTAATGTATCGGTACTATGAATCTAATGTTGATGGAATAATCACTGTTATGGAAGTACCGGAAGAAGATGCAAGCTCTTATGGTGTGGTTGTTGTTGATGAGAATTCACTAATTCAAAAATTAATTGAGAAACCTAAAAATTTCGTGTCAAATTTAGCAATAGCAGGTATTTATGTCTTTTCCAATTCTGCCACTAAAGCTCTTTTTGAGATTGTAAAAAAGTACTTAGATAAAAGAACAGAAGACTCTAAAGAAATTTATCTAACAGAAAGCTTACAGGATTTAATAAATAGCGGTTTTAAAATTGCAGCAATAAATCTAAAAAAGGGAATTCTTGATTTCGGTAGGCCTTCAGAAGTTTTGAAGGGAAATAAGTATTTGTTAGAACAGCAATCGGTAAAAGTTGATGAGTTTAAAGAATTTAACATCACTTCCGAAAAGTCGTATATTAAATATCCTGTTTATATTGGCGAGAATTCTAAAATTATTAATTCCGTAGTGGGCCCTTTTGTATCTATTGGAGATGATTCAGTAATAGAAAATTGTATTCTAGAGAATTGTGTTATTGAAAGGAGTACAAACTTGAAAAATGTCATCTCTGAAAAGTCTATAATTGGTAGTAATGTAAAAGTTGAGAATATTAGTAAGAACAACCTAATTATAGGAGATAAAAGCATTTACTGATTACTCGACATATGATAGTATGAGATTTTAAGAAATTTTAATTAATGGCGTAAAATATATTTTTAGTAAGAATAAAAATAAATATAAGGAGAGTTTGAAAGATCTTGCCAAAATATAATATCGCGTTTGATGTGGCACACAAACCTAGAGGGAGAATTGACGAAAATTTCACTGAACTACGAGATTTTTTAAATTCAAACGATTTTCTTTGTTATAACTTCTTGGAAACTCCAATTACTCAAAATTCGCTGAAACCATTTGATATATTAGTATTTGTATGTCCGGACTTTGCTAGAATCACTACCATGGAAATTACTGAAATTAATAATTGGGTTAGACAGGATGGAGGAGGACTACTGCTATTATCTCATGCTGGGGGAGATAGAGGGAGAAATAGCAATTTGAGTGAACTTAGTCAAAATTTTGGCATTGTTTTTGAAAACGATCAAGTTCTGGATGAAACGTATAATCTAGGTATGGAGAATATGCCTATAATTACTGCATTCATACCACCACATCCAATTACAAATAGTATTAGTTCGCTATGTTATAGATCTGGTTGCTCGCTTAGTGTGTTAGGAAATTCGATTTCAGTCGTTTCTTCAAATGAGACTTCTGAACCGTTCTCATCTGCATTAGTTTGTGTCTCTGAGCCAGATAATGGTAGAATTTGTGCAATCGGAAGTTATGAATTATTTAGAGATAGAGTAGGTGGGGGGTTTAGTAACGATGAGCATCCCAGTTTTGCGTTTAACTTGTTTTCGTGGTTGATTTCAGACTACCGAATGGAATTGCATTCGAGTGGCGAAATTCCTGAACCTATCCCTCAGATGGAAATAACCACTCAAAACTCATCAGAATATTCTCCATCTTCAACTCAATTCAGCTCAGAAGGGAAACCAAAAGTAGATGTTAACTTTTCTATGGATATCTCAAAACAAAGCGAGTTATTAGAATTACTTAAAATATTTCAGATTCAAATTAACACAATAAAAGCTACTATTGATAAATTAGTTAAAACGGCTATAACACCCGTTAGTGATACTTCTGAATTGAAAAATCAATGGGGAAAATCAAGTAAATCATCACAAAAACGGAGTAAAATACCAATTACTGATGGATTTGATGATTTATTAGCCCCTGCAGAAGAACTATCTGATTTACCTCCAAAACCAGAGAGTTTAAAATCAAAAGACAGCGATGATCTTATCGGATTACCGAAACTCGGTGCAAAGGATAAATTAAAACCGGTTCCTAAACCTAGTAAGAAAGCGAAAAAGAGTGATTTAATTAATCAAAAGAAAGCCTTAGAAAATAAACTTGGTTCGGTTAAAAATTTGATAGACTTTATAGAAAAAAAATATGCTTCGAAACAAATGGATAAAAAATCGTATGAAAAGCGTATTAGTCAATTAAAAAGTGATTTGAAAAAAACCCAAGATAAAATTGATAACATCGAAAAACAATTATGATTTGTCATTTTTTGGTTTAAAATCGTCAGGTACATATGGTTGAGCGTATTTATTCACAATTTCGAAAAACTTTTTATCACTAACACCCTTCGAGATTTTATCTAATTCTTGTTTGATCCGATTGAAGGATTTCCTCAATTCCTTTTTAGAAGTCTCTTCATGTACACTTTTTACTTCGGAGACTATTTTCTTAATGATATCTTCAGGTATATCTAAATCCAAAACTTTAATTTTTTTTTGCAATGCATTTAAGACTGATTTCGAACCAGAAAATTTACCAAGATAGAATTTTCTTCTTCTTCCTACCATGCGGGGGTTAATGGGTTCGTAAGTTAATGGATGTGCGAGGATTGCTGCTATATGTAATCCACTTTCGTGAGCAAAAGCGTGTTTTCCTACAATAGGTTTATTTAACGCTAGAGGTTGACTAAAATATTTTTCACAAACTTCGCTAATTTCAGGCAATCGTGTTAAATCAATACCCGTGTCAATACCCATTCGTTCCAAAGTTGTTACTACTTCTTCTAAAGCTGCATTTCCAGCTCTTTCACCATACCCATTTATACATGTGTGAGGATATGTGCAACCCTCAAATACTCCCGTTATGGTATTTGCAACGGCTAAACCAAAATCGTTGTGAGTGTGAATTCCCATTGGAACTTTTTTATTAAGAGGGGTTATGACCTCATTTTTAATTCGTTTGATTAAATATGAAGTCGAAAATGGCGTTAAAATGCCAACTGTATCTCCAAGAACAATTCTTTCCGCTCCAGCTTCTATAGCTGTTTGGAACACATTTTTCAAATGCTTAAAATCACATCTCGTCCCATCTTCGGAAACCCAATTCACCTTGAAACCATTTTCAATAGCGTAATGAATAGCAAC
>JAHQWP010000077.1 GCA_029856235.1 Promethearchaeia archaeon | reverse complement strand
TACTTGAAAGTATCGAGAGGCTGCAAAGGTTACCTCTCGCACCGGATATACTGGATTAAAGTGATACCAAGTAGTAGCCCCTTTATTTAATTTTTCTTCTAAATTTCCGGTTGCAGCGATTTTCATTCCGTTTGGTGATTCAATAAAGAAATTATAATAAGCCATATCAAAATAAAAGGGATCTCCTGGAATCGAATAAGAATCAATATTCCAACCATCCTCATTATCATAAACACTAGGTATAGGATAAAAACTCGCAAATTTATAAATGCGGGATTGGTCTACATCGGTTCCGTGAGAATTAGCTCTATCAATTCCTCCATCTGGAAGGGTTGCATTAAACTGAATTATAAATTGTGCCCTTTTTTGAGGTTCTAATGCTTCTGAAAGATTTACCCACATAATTTGGGAAAGGGGATATACATCAAAAGGGAATGATACGCTAGGGTTGTTTACATCAGTTACATTAACGATTATAATACTTCCTTGGCGTGCAACATAATCCATTCCTGATAAATAAATATGAAAAGGAATTCGAGTAAAATTCACATTATCGTTATTATAGAAATCAACGGTTAAATTTCCCTCGACCATTGATTTTGACTCGTCCATAATTACAGACAAATTATAATTTGAAAAATTTCCACTAAGTTGAGCTAATTTTGGACTTAATTTTATGCTGTCAGAGCGAGCGATATCAATTTTTGGATTATCACTTTTAAGAGGGAGATCAGAAGCTACGAAAACATTAGAAGATATAACACAATTAACGAAAAAAATACTTAATAACAATCCAAAAACCAGAGCCTTATTTTTCTTCATTTTCACTAAATCACCTATTATTTGAATTTTAAGTGATGTAAACTGATAAATGTTTTTACGCACCTCTAATAACTTGATAAAATTCTTATTCTGACTAACGTTATTTTCCTTTATAAATTGTTCGGTCGAGAGAAATGAAAAAGAAAAGAACAGCTGTTGTTGGCGCTGGTTGGTTTGGCAGGGCACATATAAGAAATTTCGATAACCTTTCTGAACTTGTTGGCATTTGCGATACTAATGAAACTAAATTAGAACAATTAGCTGGGCAATATGAAGGCGTTAACGCTTATACTAGCATAGACGATTTGATAAAAAACGAGAGTATTGACGCTGTGAGCATAGTAACACCACCAAAGCACATCCCAAAAATAGCCCAGAAATTTGCACAAGCGGGAATAGATATTCTAATGGAAAAACCCATGGCTTTAAAACTGGAAGACTTGACATCGTTCAAAGAGTACGACAATATAAGAATAATGCCCGGTTTTATTGAATTGTTCAATCCCGTAGTTGAAAAAGTATTAAATCATATTGAAGAAATTGGTGAGATCATCTCAGTTGCATCGAAACGCGTTGGGTTGTATCCTAAAAGAGAATGGGATATGGGTGTTATACTAGATCTATCTATTCACGATATTTATCTACAGGAGAAAATCTTCGGAGACACTAAGATTGAAAACGCGTTTGGAGTTAAAAAGTGCTATAAAGATTCTGTTCACGCAGATGCAGCATTTATTATATTAGATTTTGGCTCCGCAATAGGTCAGATCGAATCAAATTGGCTAACACCCTCAAAATTTAGAAGAATGTATGTTAATGGTGAATTTGGTGGAATCTCTGCCGATTTTATCACCCAACAGATAACCCTTCGAACGGGAATTGATTTACAAGGGGAACACCCAGTAACGAAAGATACTACTTTTACGCCTTTAAGAGGGGACGAGCCTTTAAAGAGAGAAATTAATAATTTTCTCTACGATAAAGAACAAAAAGTTACTTTAGAAGATGGCATACGAGCATTAGATATTGCCCTTAAAATAGTAAATTCTTAATTCTATGATTTATTTAAAACGATGAGGTAGATGTGATGAATGAACATAACGACGATAGTGAACAGCACGAATTAGAGAAGCTACGATTGAAAAAAATGAAAACTCTCATGGACGCTCAGAAA
Source organism: Promethearchaeia archaeon (assembly GCA_029856235.1). GTDB lineage: Archaea > Asgardarchaeota > Lokiarchaeia > Sigyniarchaeales > SOKP01 > SOKP01. Next base: position 3,938 of record JAHQWP010000077.1, on the reverse strand, counting down.
AGACAACAAGCGACTCAAGATAGGATTTTTTCGATAAACGATAAAGTTATATATGTATTAAAAGCCGTTTTAGCCCCAGATGCTTTTTCTTATTTAGAAAAGATAAAATCGAATGAACCAATGGTATACCAAGCAATATTCAACGAGTTAGTTAGCCAAGATGTTATAACAAATATAGATTACTTAGTTGCCATTATTAATCGACAAGGCGGAGTCCCAAGAAAGATTCCATTAGACGCAATTATCTATTTAGAACGTAAAATTAAAGGAATAAAAGGTAAGATCCAAGTTAAAAAAGGTGATGGCAAAATGATGGACCTAGGATCTTTTTTGACTAAATAGATTATAGCAAACCTTATTAGTAAGTAAAATTATTGTTCTCTTGCAGAGATTATAGCAATTACTTCCCATTCTCCATTGCTAAATGAGTCTGCATCAATATTCGAAAATTGAAATGCAAACGGTCTTCCAAAAATTTGCTGAACCATCGGACTAAATGAACTTACTGAAAAAATTAAAAGCCTTTTGAGAATACTTTCTGTTTTGGCATCAATTTTCCTGTTATTCATAATATCCTGTAATATTTCAATTTCTGCTAAATTATAATGGTAACTGTAGACGAGTTTAAAATCTACAGGAGTTGGAGCCTCTGGATGACTTAATGTTAATCCCCTCTTTCTGAAGGGAAAAAGTGTGTTAAGGTAAAAAGTAAAAATCTCCTCGTAGTGGTCTCTGAGTAAATAAGAAATACGAGAACCTTCTTTATATTTTGGCCAATATGATTGCATTAACTCTAATAAGCGGGGATAATTTTTGTATTTATTTTCACTTTCCTTTTGTAAATAGTATAGTAGCTTATTCTTTAGCGGTTTAAATTCGTTGTCATTTGCTACCCTTTCTACGAATTTCCTAAATCTTTGGCTCATTTTTTAAAGTGGAGGAATAATTTACTTAATACTATTCACTAATATGTATATTTCTTTATATGATCCTCCTATAATATATCTTTTTGTATTCTAAGGGATTTTTTAAAAACATATTTTATTATACAATTTATAAAATATCTTTAGAAAAAATAAAAAGCGGGTTTAATTCTTATTAATATCATGCTAGAAAAAGTAGCTTTGATATATACTGATCAATATCAAAAATATGATTTTGGCCCAGATCACCCTCTTCGCCCTCTAAGGTTAAAACTGACTTATGATCTTATGGAAAGACTGAATCTTTTAAAACATGAAAGGATTGAGATAAAGAAGCCTATCATAGCTACTAGAGAACAGATAGAGCGAGCACATGATCCAGAGTATGTAGAAGTTATTAAAAAATTAGACGCAAATCCTAACGATAGTTCAATTTTTCCTTATGATTATGGCTTAGGTCCGGGGGATAATCCTATATTTAAGGGTATGTATGAAGCGTCTGCTTTAGTGTGCGGGGCAAGTACACTAGCTGCTGATTTAGTGTGGAAAAATGACGATATAATGATCGGTTTTAACCCCGCAGGAGGATTACACCACGCCAACAAGAAAAGAGCTTCAGGGTTCTGTATATTCAATGACATTGCAGTTGCTATACATCATCTTAAGTACTTAAAGAAGGATATAAGAATTGCTTATTTAGACATCGATTGTCATCATGGAGATGGAGTACAGTGGTTGTTTTACGACGATCCCAATGTTTTAACTATTTCTTTCCATGAGAGTGGAAATTTTCTATTCCCAGGTACAGGGCATACTAATGAAGTAGGTGAGGGTGCAGGAAAAGGATATTCAATAAATTTTCCATTACTTCCAGATACAAGTAACAAAATGTTTGTTAAGTTATTTAGATATTGCGTCCCGAGGATTTTAGAAGCTTACGCTCCCGATGTTTTATTCACCCAGTTAGGTGTAGACATGCATTATAGCGATCCTCTCACTCAAATGGGTGTTTCTATATCAGCGTATAAAGACATTGCCCAAACGCTTTACACCTGTACTCACGATTATTGTCAAAATAGGTGGATTGCTGTAGGAGGGGGTGGTTATTCAATGACAGTTGTTCCTAGAGCATGGTCATTATTTCTGGCACGAATGTTAGATGTCAATCTAGAGAACGAACTTCCTCCCGAATGGATAGAGCAAGTTAAAAAAGAAGTCCCTGGAGAAGACACTCCTTATTTATTATGGGATAGAGATGATAGAACGGAAGTGCAACTTCTTTCCAATCCAGAATTAACTAAAAAAATGATTGATTATAATAATAGCTTAAAAGCTCTATGTGATAATGAATTCATTCCCAATATTTCTAAATAAATAAAAAAAATGCTAAGTTTGGATGACATTGTTCTTTTTTAATATCCAATCATCAATTATGAAGTTTTGTGTAATATCGTTATTTGAATTGTAATTAGAGCGGATCACTGACTTTGGAATCCAGATTTCTTTATTGTTTTCAAACTGGATAAGTAACGCTTTTTCTGTTTCTCCTTCAATTACGCCGTTTATATTTCTAACTTCGTTATCGTTGCTCTCTACAGATTCCTTGACAGATGGAAGCTCCTTTGAATCATGTATTTTATTTTTCTCATAATTTTCCTTAGAACCTCCCACAGGGCTTTTTTTTAGGCTCAACTTTAAGACTGTAGCAAATTCGATTTTTTCTTTTATTATATGTTTTAATAACATTCTAAAGATTTCAGTTTGGGCAAAATTCAGCATTTTAGAATACTTATCAATATAAATCAAAAGTTTTTGCTTAGCACTATCTTCCCATTTGAAAGAAATTTGTGTTTTTATGTCTTTAAAATTGTGATAGCTTGACCAGGAATCTCTATTTCTTTTTAATACTTCTAAAATCATCACAATTTCGTCTAGATTGCATTTAATTGTTTTTCCTTCACCCAAAGATGGCTTTTCCCACGAACCATCAGGTTTTTTCTTAATACACTTGAAAAATATAAAAGGTTCTGTTTTTGAAGAACTAACAAGTGTAAGCCCTGTCGATTGGCCAAAAAAACTTTGGCTATGTCTATCTACCATTTTTATCACTTTTTACTAGTAAAAACTACTTTTTTATTGTATACAGTTTAATGAATTTTTAATATTCTAATCGTATTTAAAGAAAAATTTAGTAGAAATTCAAGAATTTATCAAACTGTTTGAATATATTAATTCTTAGAATATATTTCTACAATAAGAAAAAATCTTCCTTATTTAGTGCCAAATGAAAGAAATCTCACTTATTAGCACTCCCGCAGAGTCTTATTCCCATAGGGCAATTAAACTCTTCTTATATAAGTACATCTATGAAAATGATAGAAAAATTGAAAAAAGATCTCTTGAAAAGTACTTAGGCAATCGATTTGCTGATGTATATTTCAAACTTAAAACTGGTCAAGAAATAGCAATAGAAGTTCAAAATTCTAAAATATCCCCTAAGGAAATAATTAATAGATTCAATGATTATAATAAACAAGGCGTGTATGTCTTGTGGATTTTGTATGGGGAGGGGAAATGCGTTGCTTCACCTAAATTCCCAATTGACGCTAAGCGTGTGAAGATTAGCTTAGCTGAAAATACTCTACATCGGATTTATGGAGGTCGTGTTTATTATGTAAACCTTAATATTCGGAATAATAAAGCCTCTCTTCAAACTCCTTTTACCCTTCATTTTTCCAAACCATATAAGAAGAAATTGAGAGGCCTTTTTAAAACTCGCTACGATAGCTATTTTTTCAGAGATTCAATTTTCACTCAAATCCCTAATTGGAACATTTTATGCACAGAATTTTCGGGATATAAGATCGCACGATTCTACGATAAAAATTTAAAAACTATATTGAAAGAAAAGATGATTAATATTTATTATAAAGAGAGAAAAGCGAAAAATAAGGAAAAAGGAATAATAAAAGCATTGCTTAAAACTTTTAAAAAAAAATATGGGCGATATATGAT
>JAHQWP010000076.1 GCA_029856235.1 Promethearchaeia archaeon | reverse complement strand
ATTTTTTGATTTCGTTTTTCTTCTTGAAATAATACTCTCTTGCTTCGGCTTCAAATTTTTTTGATTCATAAGTCTTAGTAATTACATTTTTCAACTTCTCCTCGATTTTAACATCTACCTGCTTTAACTTTAGATCGACTTTCTCTTTTTTACTATCGAGGATTTCTTTCATTTTCCCGTGAAGTTTGATTTTCTCAATATCTTCGGCAGCCTTAACAAACAAGTGTTCTATATCTATTTTTAAAGCACTATACTCGTTCCCTATGAAAAATTCTAAATCCTTAAACAATGCTAAATTTTCTTCTATTTTTTCTATTGCTAATTCGTTGTTGTTAATAATTGTGTTGATATTATTGATTAACTCCGTTATTTCTATTCTTTTTTCGTCTACATTTAATTCTTTAATCTTCGAATTAAATTTGTTATTAATAGATTCCTTAAAGTCGCTCAAATCTTTAATTCTATTCTGAATTTCTAATGAGTTAACTCCTAATGTTTTATTTTTTATACAAGAATCGTAAAGTGCTAATAAATGCCCTATTCTTTCTTGAGTTTGTTTTAAAATTCTATTTTCCGTGAAATTTTTTAATTCTTTATTCTTATGATATGCTTCAGTATGAACAATAAGCTCTTTTTTATCTTCAAGTAATTCTCCCTGTAATTTTGAAACTTCTATTAAATCTTTGATTCTTGGAATTATTGTTTTACACTTAAGTTTTAATTTATCAGCAAGTTTCTTAATGTCAATTTTATCTGTATTTTCTTCCTCACTCATAAGATAAATTTCGTTAGAAATGATTTTGTTTACATATTCATCTTTTAGATTATTTACCTCTTTGGTTAAAAATTCATCAAATTTCTCCCATTGAATTATTTTAATTGAATTTTCGTCAGGATTAACGACAGTTCCGTTTAGATTACTTATTTTTTTAGAAAATTGTTTGTTATAATCATTAAATTCTAAAACTATTGTGTCAAAACCACCGATAACATCCGGAATTTTGTTTACTCTACTTTGATCGACACTGAATTTGTATTTTTCCAATTTATCTTTGAAAAATTGGATTGTATTCGAAACAAAATTGTCAAAGTCTTCAACTTTGGCTCGTTTTTTCTCTTCAATAACTTTTTCTTTCAGAATTTGAACTTGGTCAGCTATAAGTTCAATGATGTTCTCTTCTAAGCTATCTAGTTTCTCATTGAGGTACTTATAAAGAGGAAAAAGTTTTTGCTTAAAACTAGTATTTTTCTTTACTAATTGCTTTAATTTATGAATTTCCTCATTTTTCTTTTTTAGCAAAATTTCAGATTCCATTTTGATGGTATTAAAAGCGTCTTGATACCGATTATTAGTTACTTGGTTTTTCGCATTGTCTTTTATTGTTAATATTCCACTCTGTACAATATCTTTAACATTTCCGATGTTATTGTTTAGATCGTTAAAAAATTGAAATCCATTAGTATATTCTGCAAATGTGGAATCAAATTTTTCTTTGAAATCAATCCATTTATAGATTATTTTCTTGTGGTTTTTAGCTATTTTCTTCTCTTTTGTTGTAATTTGGTGTGAAACTTTGTAAATAACCTTATCATATTTACTAACACTTTGAGATATTCTATTAAACGCTTGAATAATAAGATCAAACTTTTCCTCGTTATAACCCTTATCCATTAATTCTACTACGTAATTCTTAAAAGAATCTACTTCACGGTTAATTTGATCTTGAATATCGTAAATCTTAGAATCCAGTTCATCTAATACAATACTGTATTTTTTTAAGCTTTCCTTATCTTGGATTCTTTCTTGGAGATAATTATTTAATTCTTTCAATCCGTTTTGTAGTAGAGAATATGATTTATTCCACTGAGATATTTCAGCACCAAGGGTTGCTTGTAGGTTAATGTAGATTAATTCTTGATTAAATGAGGATTCGATATTTTCGTTTAAGAAATCAGCTTCCATTAATGAATTTCGCAACACAAATTTTAACCTTTCTTTGGCAAAATCAATTTCGTCTATTAAAAGGTACGATTCAATCTCTTCTCTAATTTGTGGAATAGTATTTTTTAGTTTTAATGTCATGTTGTAAATGTCGTTCTTAATATCCTTTAACTTTGATTTTTCTTCGTATAACCTTTCTGTATTAATTTCATTATCAACGATAAGAATCCTTTTGAATAGGTAATCCAAACAAAAATAATACTTAGTTTTAAATAAAAAAGCTTTTTTAGCTCTAATTTCCCCTTCAAAAAAATGATTACTTATCAAATCTTGAATTATCGGAAAAATATCTTCTCTTAATCTTAAAATTTCTTGTCCAAATGAACCTCTATATTTCTTGAAAATATCAGAGAGCGATATTACGCTATTATCGTTTAATTGTTCATAAATTTCTTCAATAATAACTCTTTTACCTTGACTTAAATTTTGAATATATTGGTTGAATTCTAAGGTATTATCAACTTTTTTTAAAGTAAATGTGTAATTTAAATTGATATATAATACTATTTCCTCTAAACCATGTTTTAATCCAAAGGTATTTTTAATTTGGTTTAAGTCAATGAAATTGTTCGCTTCTAAATGCTTAAATACGACTCTCTCGATTTCTTCAATAAATCGGTTCCAAATTATTGATAGCAGTACAACTAATTGAGTTATTTCTCTTAGAATTTTTAGATTCCAGCTTGAAGTTTCTCTAAAAATATCATCCAGTTTTTTTGTGATAAAAGAATAAATCCTCGCAGGATTATAATCAATTAACCAAGAATAAATGTGGAGAATATTGACAACCCAAAAGGTTGTATCAACATCTTCATCTTCGAATATAAAACTAAAACCACCGCTCTCTTTTTGAAATTGATAGAGATATTGTATTTCTTTATCCCTTACATCTGAATCTAAATCAAAGAATTTAAGGCTTAAAAGCTTGAAGAATTCCGAGGAATCCTTTTTCCTCTCTTTTAAATATGAACGAAACTGCTCCTTGAAAACTCTTACATCGATATCAAGAAGTTGAAGACTTTCTACTACATAATAAAAAGTTTTTGCTACAGGACCATTATTGCATTCCTCACAACTTTTATCAAAGCAGTGCAAAAATCCATTATTTCTCTTATGCGCATAAATGAAATTTTTTATTTGTCGAACTATTACATCCTGACCCTTAGAGGAAAGATACTCGTTTAAAATACCTAATAACTCTAGACTAGCTAATGCGTAGTATAACGACCAGATATCTGGTATTTTTGAAGAATGAGGAGATGATTTAAAACCTAATTGATCTTTTTCGATAATCTCAACTTCGCAATTTTTTATGAAATTTAAAAAGTCCTCACGGAAAACATCCACTTTTTGCTTAATATACTTCCTAAGCAAAAGAAACCAATAAATATTTTCCAGATTTAAAGTGGGTTCCTTTAATAAATTCTCATTATAGAGTTGATACAACTCCAAAACTCTCTCGTAACTACTTAAATAAAAGTTTCCAATATCCTTTCTTTTTGTCAGAACAAAAGATCTAAATGGCTCTTTTTTAAATTCCGTAATGTATGGATATGCCGTCTTGTTTTCTACGTTTGTCAACTAAAAAATCCCATACTTCTTTTCTAATATAATAAAAATTTTAGAATATATTTTTTTACTATTGATTTCTTTTTAGCGATTAAAACCGATAGAAGAATTTATAGTGTTTATAAAAATTCGGTATTTTTTTAAAGATACTTAGAAAAAAATCATGATTTTCATAATAGAAATGAAAATTTAAAATTTCAGATACATTTCAGATAATGATTTTATATATTTCTCAAGATAGATTTCAAGGAGTTTGAAGATATTATAACAACTGATAAGAAATATATTGGGATTCCTCTTATCCATTTGGATGCGGACTGTGTAGATGAAAGAAATTACGCACCGGGACAGATTCTGACGCGACTGGAAGCATTTTTAGAAATGCTCTCTAACTAACTATTGATATTAAAAGATATTAACATATTATATAAGTTAGTTCAAACTAAAAAAAGATAAAAAAAAGGAGTACTACTCCTCGCTTATTACATATTTGATTTATCTAAAAGCTTGTATGTGGATATCATTTCGAGAACGCCCATTACTTGCATACCATGATTGTAGAGATCGTTAGCATCGCTTAAATTTCTCCAACAAAATGGGCATTCAGTTGTTAAAATATCTGCATTAACCGCATTTGCTTCGTCACATCGGAGACTAGCTGTGCGTAATGAAAAGTCGGGATACCCTGCTCTTACTCCTCCTCCAGCACCGCAACACATCGAATTATTCTTTATACGATACATCTCAACAAACTTGATACCGACATCTTCTTCAAGTTTTCGTAAAATAACTCTAGGAACCTCAAACCATTCGTCGATAGCTTTGTTTACCTTGCGCATATCAAACATTAGGTTCTTGGAGTTCTTGATCATTTTTTGTTCCATATCAAGTGCAAAATGTCTTCCAGTGTGGCAAGGATCGTGATAAGTTACAACTTTTCCCTTAAGTTCTTTGTTAGGTTTGAATTTAATCTTTCCTTCAGTGATTAATTTTGAGACTAATTCAAACGCGTGCATAGTCTTAAACGGAAGCTTTTCTCCCTCTGCCATCCACTTTGGGTAATCAATAGTAAAAGTTCGGTAACAACCAGCACAAGAGAAATAAACTTCTTCCAAATCCTTGAAACTTTCTAGATTTTTATTCATTAACTCTTGGGCAGTGTCAACGGCGCCGACTCTAAAGAAGGGACTGCCACAACACACTTCTTCTTCGATTAATGTAAAATCAATCCCTAACTCTTCGAATACTTTTGCTGTAGCAATAGCAACTTCTACTTGCCGATAGCTAGCGGTACAACCAACGTAATATCCTACTTTTGCGTTTTTATTGTTGATATATTTCCCTAATCCGGCATCCTTAGCCCATTTGAATCGTTCTTCTGCCTTCCCACCGTAAGGATTGTTTAATTCCTTGACTAAGCGATCGACTAATTGATGCTTTTCTATCATAGGGATGCCTGCTTCTACGCACGCAGCTCTTAATGATTCGATTATGTCTACTGTGGGTATTTTATTTTCACATTGGGCTGAACATTGTCCGCATGTAATGCACGGCATAATAACATCCCTAACTTCATCAGAGAATTCTAAATCTCCGCTTAAAATTGAACGAGCAATCCAAATTTTACCGGCGTTCCAAAACGCTTCCCAACCGTATTCTATTCCAGCTGGACACGCGTCAACCATTCCTTCGTAAAGAACTGTACCTTGTTTTCCAGTGAACTCACCTATTCCTTCTCTACTAGGCTCTCCCGAATAAGCAAACCTACACGCTTTACAGTGAATACACTTATATATTTCCTTCTCCAATTCTTTTAATCTTTCCATTCCAGTTTTAGCCATTTTTTTTTACCTCCTTACTCAGTTATGGAAGAGCAAGCCTCCCAGGATGCATTATCATATTAGGATCAAGCATCTTCTTTATCATTCTCAAATATTTCCAATACATCCCTGCTTGACTATATGTAAGAGGGGCATGGATATACGGATCAGGTCTGTAATTTAACCACCCTTGTTTAAGTGCGTACTCTGTTGTTTCTCTATTCATCTCTTGAACCTTTTCGAAATCTGATTGTTTTGTAGAATCAAAGCAAATTATTGGCATACAAATTGCTTGTCTGCAACGTTCAATGCTAGCAATCCACATAACTGGGGGGAAACCATATTTCTCCATAGCGGCAGTATACATTTCAGCAAAATGGGCGCATTCATTCCAAGGAGTATAGAAAGTAATGAATAAAAATCCAGCCTCCCAAAACGAATAAGGAACTGCAATCTTATTGGGTTTCTTCAATCTGCTTGCGATTTGTTTGGGATGTAGTTCCTGAGGTTTTATACTTTCAGGGTCTTTAGCTCTATTTTTCTTAAAATCTTCAGCCATTTTATTGATTCTATTAACTACATAATCTAGCTCTTCTTGAGTTTGTGCCCAGCACTCCC
>JAHQWP010000075.1 GCA_029856235.1 Promethearchaeia archaeon | reverse complement strand
CATAAAAAATCAGCAGTATCATCATTAGCGATTGGTAACCAAGTGTGACCATTAAAACGTACTGATAAACCTTTATTGGAACTGGAATTTTTATGATTTCCCCCTTTCCAATAATCAAAAAGTATTCCATCTCCTTCCTCAGACTTTTCAGACCAAAGATGCAGCATAAAGAAGTATTTTTCACCAGGTGTAAAAATATTTGATCGAGGATAAAATGGCACCCATTCATCAACCATAGGTCTTGATTCATAATTCCACATTGCATCTATTTCTTCTCCACTTGGACCTGACTCATTAAAAATATGTAAGACCATATAGTAATGACTAAATTCTGGAATCGTAATTACACTGAAATTTAAGTATAACCAAATTACATCAATGGAATATAAGTCATGAGCAGTAAATTGTTGAGCAAATAAATATGAAGGAACAGGACTAAATTGATTAGTGGTATTATCAGCTATTACAAAATCTCCAGAGCCAGTTTCGTTAATAATGTTATCTGAGTAGATTTCTAATCTGTTTAAAACAAATTCTTTCTCATTCACAGACGTGTTATGAGATATAATATTCGTACTCCTATTCTGATACCACCACGAATTCCAATCTGAATTGAATTCAAAATACACAAGAGAGAGATCTCCATTATAATCTCCTGTAATATTTTCCCCAATACCATTTGAAAGTGATAAAGTAGAAGTTGAATTAGGTGAAGCTTTTAAATCTTTTATTGCGAAAAAAGATAGAGAGAAGAAAACTAGAACTGTTAATATTAGAATTTTATTTTTAGTAGGCATACCTCGTTCCTCAAGTTTCTATAATATCCTTAATAAAGCTTACATCTGTAGTGACAACTCTTGTATAAATAACTAGTTGTTATATCAAATTATTATTGGATTATTTTGACATGACTACTTGTTAGCGATAGAATCGATAATATAGAGAACGGAGTTAATTTATGGTTTAAAATAAAAAAGTCTTAAAAAGGAATGATGGATAGATTTTTTAAGATTCTTATCAGTCATCCGTTAAAGCCATCATTTCGGCCAATTTTGCTACAATTTTGGGATTTTTAATTTTAATTTTGCGTGCAACAACTTTCTTTACGATATCACTTTGCGTTAGGTTTCCCTTTCCAATTTCATCAAAGAGTTCTAATGAGGTTTGAATAAAACCGTCCCAACCAAGTTCATCTTGTTCTAAGTTTTTTTTGTTTTGATTTTCTATCCCCTCAACCTCAAGTATCCCCTTATCAACAGTAATTAAAGCAGCGTCTTGCCCATCTTTAGGATTCAAGAGAATTTTAAAGCTACTTTCAGCGTATTTTTCTTTAAATTTTGCTACATTGTTTAAAGGATTATACGTTTTTAAAATTTCAGCAGCAAAAGTCCCCTCTTTAATGTTACTTGAATTAGTTTCGGACATATTTGTCAAATCCTTTCTTGTGTTAATATTTAATGTTGAAGTAACTTCTACTCAATCTAATTTAAGTGTTTCAGAATAGTGTTTGGAGATAATACCTAAACGTCAAAGATTATAAAAATTATAATGCGGGAGCTTAGATTATTAAAGTAAAACTTAAAAAATCTCGTTTTCTAACCCAATTGGATCATTTCTTCTTTTTAGAAAAAGTTTTAGAAGCTTCTCTTCTTTTATTGATATCATTTCAAGAAATTCGGGGTGTCTATACTTATCCGATTGGAATTCCTTTCGTCGCTCCATACTAAAAACCTCTAATTATATAATTATTTCTTTCGATTGTATTTAAAAATTGTATATTAAAGGAATAATATTATAATTGAAAGGACAAAATTAGAAAATCTCATGATTTTTTGTTTGAAAGTTTTTAGTTTAAAATGTGATTCATTTTTGCTCCTATTTCAAACGCTCTATCATTTTCATCAAATTGAATATTTAAAGGAAGCGCCTAAACAGTATATGTAATGCCAATTAATAATACTTGTATATGTATACAAAAATTTTTATACAAACATATGTTTTAGTAAAGATATTCACCAATATTAAATAAAAAGTTATTAAAATTTTAACCGATTTTTAATAAAAAATGATCTCTGACAATCAATTAGTTAAACGGCTTCAAAATGGAACAATTCGAGGAATTATTTTCGATTTTGACGGAACTATCCTCGATATTCGAGAACCCCTTCAGAAATCAATAGAAGAAGTTTTCGAAGAGAAGCAGATAAAGACTGAAATTGAAACTACTATGCAAGAAATAGGAGCATTAATGGAGATAATTCAGGGAACTCCTCTTCCTAAAATCTTGCTTGAGTCATTCGAGCTATTTAAATATATTACATCGCTTCAATCGATATCCTTCCTAAAAAAACTAAGAATAGCAACAAGTATCTTCACACGGTATTTAACTTTAGCTAAGGAAGCTCCTTTTTACCCTGAGGCAGAAGAATTCATTAATAAATTCAAAAAGTCCTACGATCTCTTTATAGTATCTCATAACCAGACAAAAAACATTATTCCTCATCTGGAAGATAACAAGGTTAAAAACCTATTTAAAGGAGTTTTTGGAGCTGATCTTCTACCCGAATTAAAACCCGACCCTAGTGCGCTAAATCCCGTTTTCGAAAGCTATAAATCGTGTAATTTGAAAGAATTTGTTATGATTGGGGATATGCCTTCAGATATTCAAGCAGGAAAAGAAGCAGGAGTTTGGACAATAGGAGTCACGACTGGAGTGAGTAAAAAAGAAATGTTAGCAGAGTTTAAACCAGATTTACTAATCGATTCGTTAGATCAGTTAAAAAGGTTGATTGAAGATAAAAATTTATCAAATTCAAAAACACAAAATAGTGTTAAGATTAAATCTTAAGAGGATGTAAGATATGGTACTAAAAGAAGAAGAGTATAAAAGTTCTCAAGAATCTCGTATTGTTAAAACTACTGAAGAAAAAGAACAAGAAGAGTTAGATTTTGGAAAAACGCATCAAAATGCGACATATAAAGTATTAAAATACAATCCGATTGATCCCTTGAACGACATCTACCGTAAAGCTATTGAGACCTTGAGCCTAGAAGATGTTGAGGGTAAGCTTCAATGGTGGGCTGCTTACATTTATATTAAGTTTTTCGCTCGCTTATTGTGGAATTTTAAAGCAGAATACCCGCAAGGTAACATGTTCCCAGAATACGGTCCAGGCATTCTTGTTGGGAATCACGAGTCACATCTAGACCCCTTTTTCTATGGAGCTGCCTGTCATAGACGGATTCGATACATGAGTAAGTTAGATAACTTTAAAACTCCCTTAGTAAAAACTTTATTTACAAATCTTGGAGCTTTCAAATTAGATCGCGAAAATCCCGAACAAGGTTGGGAATTGGCCAAAGAAATTATCAACGGAGGGGAGTGGGTAGGAATATTTCCTGAATCCACTCGATCGAGGGAAGAAACAGGTTGGGAGCTTGGAGAGTTCAAAACGGGTGCAGTCCGGTTAGCAATTGAAACAAAAGTACCTATTGTTCCCATGGCAGTCATAGGATCAAGGTATGCTTTACCTAAAGGTAAGCTGGTTATGAAACCAACACAAGTTAAAGTTCGAGTAGGAGATCCCATATACTATAACGAATATGATATCAATACAATATCGTACGATGAAATAAAAAGATTAACAGCAGAGTTACGACAAATCGTACTTGATTTACGAGAGTACGTTATAGTAGATCCAAGGAAACAAAAAAAAGAAGAAGAACTTTCAATTGGTTCCCCAGAAGATGCTCAAAAACCTAAAGAATCGTTTTCTCCTATGAGGTATCTTAAAGATGTTGGAAAAGGTGCTTTACAGCTAGTTGATGACATGTGGTACTCCTTATTGAAAGCCTTAGAAGTATTCGGATTACGAGCTAAATTTCAAGAAACAGTTCATAATTTCTCGGGATGGTTAGTGTGCAATTGGAGCGATTTAATGATGCCCTATAAGGTAATTGATTACGAAAAGTATATCCCTGACGAAGGAGCTGCTGTAGTATGCACAAACCACAATTCAGAATGGGATGTCCTCATCTTTGCCGCAACTCTAATTTATCATAGAAAGCGAGTTCTATATCAGATGGCAAAACAATCTTTATTCAAACCACCACTTGTTAACGCGTGGGTAAGAAACCATCACGCTTTTCCCTTAAAACGCGGACAACACGATGTAGATTCTTACAATTATGCAAAGGATGCGCTTGAAAAAGGAAATTTAGTTTGCGTATACCCCGAAGGAACTACTAGTTCTGGGGGTGGTGAAGTATTAGAAGGCCACACTGGAGCAATGCGATTAGCTATTGAACAACAAGTTCCAATCTTATTGGTTGGTATAACGGGTACGGAAAAAACTTATCCAAAACACGCTAAAATGCTAAATTTCTACAAAGGCCAGATAATGAAAGCAGGACCTCCATTCATGGAGCACAAAAAATACTGGGGTAAACCAATGCCTGACTACGACGAGTTAAAACGTTTAACAGCCAATATGATGGCTCAGATTAAAGAATTACTTCTTTATGATAGCCCAGACGCATAAATTACAAGGGGAGGGAACACCATGGAAGCACCACAGCAGTCAACCAAGAAGAAATTCAAGGTGGGAATACCGAGAGCGCTTCATTTTTATAGGTATTTTCCGTTTTGGAAAAAAATTCTGGAAGAACTTGACGCTGAAATCGTTATAAGCCCCCTAACTAACAAAAAAATTGTTGAAGAAGGCGTAACTCACGGATTTGGAGAATTATGTATTCCAGTTAAAATATATTACGGACAACTCTTAAGGTTAGTTCACGATCACCCCGATTTAGACTTTGTTTTTGTGCCGAGGTACGTATCTGAAGTAAAAGACTCCTATTTTTGCCCAAAATTTATATCTTTACCTGACGTAATTAAAATTTTACCCGATGTTCCAAAAATTTTGAATTTTGAGGTAAACGTTAAAGAATTTCCGATATCAACAGCAGCAATAGAGCTCGGAAGGCAATTAGGAAAATCTCAGAATCAGGCATTAGACGCCTACAGAGAAGCTCAAAAATATTTTGACGAATATCACGAGTTTCTGAGAAATGGTTCTTCCGTTAATCACGCCTTGCGATTAACTGAAAGGAACCGTCCGTTTACATTACCTAAAAAGAAAAATACTGGAGATATCAAATTTTTATTATTAGGACACGGATACAATATATTTGATACATTTATCAACCTTGATTTTCAGAAAAAATTACATGATCAAGGTGTTGAAGTTATTACTATCGAAAACCTACCCGAATTTGTTTTTAAGAAACCTGTTATCGTTAACCCTAGAGGTGGCAAACTCCGAAACTATTGGCGCCATGAAGAAGAAATCATGCAGAGCATTCGATACTTTCTTACAGAAGGGCGAGATGAAATTGATGGAGTAATATTTTTAATTAGTTTTGCGTGTGGTCCAGATAGTCTCATTTCAGAGCTAATTATGCGAGACATGAAAGTTGTGGGACTTCCTTTCTTAGAAATTATAATGGATGAACATAGCGGCGAAGCTGGTTTACTCACTCGAGTTGAAAGTTTCGTTGAAATGATTCGAAGAAAGAAAAGAAGATTAGATTTAGGTAAAAAACACAAATTCACAATACAAACTGCTACGGAGGTATAAAAAAATGCTTATTTCCTTTCCAAATATGGGCCCAAACTGGGTCGCTTTTAAAACCCTATTTACAAGCTTAGGTTTAGACGTAATTATTCCTGATCCTACAAATCGCGAAGCAATAAAGATTGGAGTTAAGCAATCTCCAGAGTTCGTGTGCTTCCCTTTCAAAGCTACGTTAGGAGACTTCGTAAATGCAATAAATAAGGGGGCCCTATGTGAATCTGGATATTAGACGTAAATTAGGTGAAATGCAAATAGAAATCCATCAATCTCTAATCCCAACCCTGTGTTTGACATGAGCGAAGAAAAACTAGCAATACATAAAAGAAAAGTAGAAGCGATCTCTGAAATGGTTAGAAATGCGTACGATAACGCGAAACCGGGGGAATATTTCTCTCTA
>JAHQWP010000074.1 GCA_029856235.1 Promethearchaeia archaeon | reverse complement strand
TATAAAGCGTGAAATCCCGAAAATAGGGATAAATTTCCAATAGCTACGATTTTTCCCATACCATAATGACCTATAGCAATTATAGGAGCTTTTTCTACGGGTTCGTCAAACCAATCTTCTCCGTCAAAAATTTTATGCCAAGCGGATTCTTCAGATGAGAACGCTATAGCACTAACATCGATATCTTCGGTTTCTACTGATTTATCGATCTCTATAGTGCATCCATTAGAGTGAATAATTTGGGTGATATCTCGCGTAATAAAATGCGTTGTAAAATCTTTTATTATTGGACGAGAAATGTCTTTTGAAAAATTTTCGTTGTCAAAAAGCTGATCGGGATTGAATTCAATGCCAAAAATGTTAGTTAGGTCGTTTAAATTGTTGCAATTTTCGAGGTCTCCCCCTTTATCGTTTACGACTAAAAGAGATCCTCCATCTTTAACATAATTGGTCAAATATTCAATCTCTTTGGAATTAATATAAGCGTTAGCAACAGGAACTCCGATTATAAACACATTGTAGTCCGATAATTTTTCGTATGTGATTCCTGCTTCAATTTTTCCCAACTTTAAATCTGAATTGAAGAGATATTCTATAAAATCATTAAAGCCCGGATCCTCAATAGTTAATTTATTCTGGTGAGAACAATCAAAACCTATATTGTATTCTGTCGACATAATATATGATATTATTTTATTAATTTAAAAATTTAGGGAACATCTAAAAATAAAAAAAAGTTAAGGTTTGCATCATCATTTGGATAGGAGAAATTGATGTTCTTTTCATTTCATTTAGAGCAACTCTTTCCAAGTGGCGATACAATCCTCTTTATTAACCTTATACTCTTTTTGAATTTTTTTCCAAACTATATTATCAAGAATTTTACCATCCCATAATTGGTTTAAAAGATTGGCAATTCCTCGAAGATATTCATCGCTATCAGTATATATAGTAATTCTAAGAGCATGACTTAAATTTTTGTCAGCCCAACCTGTTAATTTAGTTGTATCCTCAATATAGACTTTTAATTGAGGAGCTAATAAATAATACGTATGGGCTTTTATTCCACCGGCTCTACCTTCAATAACACTGGGATCGAATTGTGTAAGATAGTCTCGCATTTCCTTATCAAAATTTGGTACTACCCTACTAAATGTGCGTCTAGTATGGGTTGGGTGTCCATAAAGCACAGTTTTACGTAGTTGAGTTATCCCTAACTCATCAGCTTGTAGACGAATTTTTTCAACCATAAGTTAGTTTCACCGTTAGGTTCTTTTTTAATATTAAATTATAACTTTTATTAATATTATGGATTTTTGCTATTGATTTTTAAAATCATCAATAATATAAATTAATTCAAAAAATTTTATTAGATGAATAATTACTACAATAATGCGAAAAAAAAATTATAAACAAGTGGAAAATAAACCCGCAGTATTAGTCGATGGCACTCCAGTAGAAAATGTGTATGTTAGGTGGCTAATTGATAAGGAGCACGATGGAGCTAAAAATTTTGCTATGAGACGTTTTGAAATTAAGCCTAAAACGGAGGTACCACTTCATAGTCACCCCCATGACCATGAAATTTATATATTGAGTGGTGAGGGTAAGTTTTATAACGATTCTGGGATGGAAGAAATCGTTGAAAATGGGGATGTAATTTATATTTCCCCATATGAGAAGCATGGAATAACAAATATTGGGAAAACTGATTTTATATTTTTATGTTTAATCCCATATCTTAAAGAATAAAATTCTAATAGGATTATAACACATTAAGTTTCTTTATCGTTTTCTTCAATTGTTTCTTCATTGTCTTTGATTTGTGTTTCACACTTACCAATAGCAACAACCGAATCATTAGCATAAAGTTTTATGACTCTAACGCCTTTAGCTTTTCTATGAGTAATTCTTATCGAGTCTACAGGCACTCTTATGACTTGTCCTTGCTCTGTGCCTATTAAAATATCCATAAGCTTTGCAATTTTTATTGCAATAACTTTATCTTTTTTTATAGGATCTAAAGTTATATTTTTCACGCCCTTAGCCCCACGCCCTGTTTTTCTATATTCCTTGAGGTATGTTCTTTGCCCATAACCTCCTTCAGTCAGGGTTAAAATTATATTATCGTCAGTAACGAGTAAACTATCAATTACTTCGTCTCCTTCCCTTAACTCGGCTCCTTTCACGCCTAGTGATGTTCTCCCTAATTCTCGTAATTCAGATTCGTCGAACCGAACTGCATAACCCAGTTTAGTTGCGATAAAAATGTCTTGGAGTTCGTTTGAAAGTCTTTTGACGCTAATTAATTCGTCGTCCGGTCGAATCCGCTGAGCTTTAACGCCCGTACCTCTGAATTTAGCGAATAATCTTAAAGGACACTTCTTAATGATTCCATTTTTCGTAGTCATAATAAGCATTTCATTTGTGTTAAAGTTATGAATGGGAATCATCTCGGATATTCTTTCTCCATCTTGTAGTGGAATTAAATTAATTATAGGTTTTCCCCTCGCAGTGCGTTGCTGTGCGGGGATTTCAAAACATTTTATTGAATAAACTCGGCCTTTAGATGTGAAATTTAGGATTGTATCGTGAGTAGAACAAACAAAAAGATCGTCAATAATATCCTCTTCGCGAATTGTCATTCCTTTTTTTCCACGTCCACCTCGTCCTTGAGCACGATAGTCTCCCACTGAGATTCTTTTAATGTACTGATTTTTTGTAAAAATTACCATTGTAGGTTCGTTTTTAACTAAATCTTGCCTTACAATTTCTTTTCTATCTTCTTGTTCTACAATTTCGATTTTTGTTTTTCTTTCGTCCCCGTATTTTTTGCTTAGTTCCGTTAATTCCTGTTTTATGATATCTAATCGAATTTTTTTGCTTTTTAAAATCTTTTCTAAATCTTTTATACTTTCATTAAGTGATAGTTCTTCATCAACTAATTTTTGTTGTTCTAAATTTGTTAACCGTGATAAAGGCATGCTTAATATTGCTTGAACTTGAATGTCACTTAAGCTATAAGCCTTTTTTAATTTCTCCTTCGCATCGTTCGTGTCTTTTGCGCTTTTAATAATTTTTACGACATCGTCTATATTATTTAGAGCGATTAAAAGACCCTCAACTTTATGTAGTCTCGCTTTAGCTTTCTTAAGGTAAAATTGAGTCCGTTTATAAATAATCTTGAGACGGTGCTCTATAAACTCATCGATCAATTCTTTTAAAGTAAGAATCTTCGGTTGTTTACCTTCATTGATTAAAACTAGATTGTTTATACTTATTGTCGTTTGAAGCCTTGTTCTTTTAAATAAGATATTTTTAATTATAACAGGTTGGGCGTTTTTAGTTAACTCTATTACAACTCGCATGCCATTTCTATCTGATTCGTCTCTCAAATCCCGAACATCTTTAAGGGTTCCATCTTTTATCAGTTTGGCAATCGATTCTACAAGAACTGTTTTGTTTAGTAAATACGGAATCTCGGTGATAATTAAGCTATTTTTATTCCCTCTGGTTTCAAGTTCAACGGTTCCTCTTAAAGTCAAATTTCCCGAACCAGTTGAATACGCAGTATAAATACCATTTGTGTCAGTTATACTCCCTCCTGTTGGAAAATCCGGTCCTTTTATTATTCCCATAAGTTCTTCAACGGAAATCTCAGGATCGTCTACCGTAGCCATAATTCCATTACAGACTTCGGTTAAATTATGAGGAGGCATTGAGGTAGCCATGCCTACCGCGATTCCTTTTGTGCCATTAATTAACATGTTTGGTAATTTAGCAGGTAAGAATATTGGTTCTTGTAAACTCTCATCAAAATTTGGTTGAAAATCTACGGTTTCATTGTCCAAATCTTCAATCAGTTCGTTAGCGATTTGGGCTAATCTCGCTTCGGTATATCGCATAGCAGCAGGAAGATCTCCGTCAACTGATCCAAAATTTCCTTGAGGATGTATTAATGGATATCTCAAAGAAAAGTCTTGAGCCATGCGAACTAAACTGTTATATACAGCAGCGTCTCCGTGAGGATGATATTTCCCCATTGTCTCCCCTACAATCCTGGCGGATTTCACATGAGGATGATTGTAGAAGTAGTTATTATCCGCCATTGCGTAAATTATTCTCCGATGAACTGGTTTGAGTCCGTCCCTCACATCGGGAATTGCACGACCAATAACAACGGACATAGCGTAATCTATATAGCTACTCTTCATTTCGTCTTTTAATTCAATATCCTGAATATTTTCTGACGTCATTTTTACATCCAAATTTTATAAATAAGAATTCAAATTGAAAGATCAAATATCCAACACTTTAACTTCATCAAAATTAGAAAAAATATATTTTTTCCGTGATAATACTTCTTTACCCATTAATTTAGTAAAAATTAAATCACTTTCAGTAAAATCATCGTACGTAATCTTCTTTAAAAGTCTGGTTTCTCGATTCATTGTTGTTTGGAAAAGCTCATCGGGGTTCATTTCACCCAAACCCTTATACCTTTGGATCTTTATTGTGCTAGTATCTTTCAGCGTGTATTTTGTTTTAATTTCTTGCATAAATGTATCTCTTTCACTATCTGAATATACATAATTCTTCGAAGTTTTGTATGAAACTTTATAGAGTGGTGGTACAGCTAAATAAAGAAATCCTCCATCTATTAAGGCTCGTAAGTGCCTGAAAAAAAATGTAAGCAAGAGCGTTTCGATATGTTTTCCATCGATATCTGCGTCGCACATGATAATAGTCTTATGATATCTTAACTTACTTAAATCAAAATCCTTTTCAGATTCCTCAGATTCCTCAGATCCCTCAGTTCCCCGATTTTCACCATTTTCTTTCTCACTACCATTTACATCACTAGTTTCCTGAATTCCGACACCAAGTGCTTTAATTATGGATATGATTTCATTGTTTTGTAATATTTTATCCATTCGTGCTTTTTCTACGTTTAATACTTTACCTCTTAAAGGCAAAATTGCTTGATAAGCTCTATCCCTTCCTTGTTTTGCTGATCCTCCTGCAGAATTTCCTTCGACTATAAAAATTTCGCATTCTTTTGGATCATTAGAAGAACAATCGGCTAGTTTTCCGGGCATTCTGGCGCTATCTAAGACAGATTTTCTGCGGATTAATAAACGCGCTTTTTGAGCGGCTTCTCTTGCTAATTTAGCGTTAATTGTTTTTAAAACTATTTTCTTAGCCTTTTCAGGATGTTCTTCTAAGTATTGAGTCAATTTATCGGTTACTATTTGGCTTATAATTTGTCTAACTTCTGGGTTACCTAATTTAATTTTTGTTTGACTCTCAAATTGCGGATCGGGTAATTTAACCGAAATAACAGCAGATAAACCCTCTCTAGTATCAGCACCACTTAGAACGTGTTCTTTATACTTCTTTTCCATGTATTTTTCAATATACGAATTAAAAGTTCTTGTAAGAGCAGATTTAAACCCTGTAAGATGAACACCTCCTTCCACGGTATTAATCGTGTTTGCATAAGTAAGAATGTTAGATTGATAGGTGGTATTATATTGCATTGCTAGATCGCAGTAGATAACAGCACCATTTTCGTCTTCGGCTGAATCGCTGATATATATGACATCATTATGGAGAGGTTGTTTATCTTTATTCAAATACGAAATAAATTCTTTAATTCCTCCCTCATAGAAAAACTCTTCTTTTTCGTCTTTAATTTTGTCATGAAGCTCAAACCGTGCTTGAGGTGTAAGAAAGGCTAATTCTCGCATTCTGTTGGTAATTGACGAAGGATTATAAAGTACTTCATTTTTATCAAATTCAAAAATCTCATCATCTGGATAAAAGGAAATTTTAGTATAAGAGCTATTGTTTTTAATTTCAGTTATTTCTGGTTCTGTTTCTTTTTTACCTTTTGAAAATCTCTGTTTATAAAGTTGACCATCCCTACAGATTTCTACATCCATCCATTCTGTAAGAGCGTTAACAACAGAGAGACCAACACCATGTAATCCTCCGGAAATTTTATAACTTTTATTATCAAACTTACCTCCAGAATGTAAATGTTCCATAATTACTTCAAGGGCAGGTTTATTATATTCGGGATGGATATCTATAGGAATACCACGTCCATTATCGTAAATTA
>JAHQWP010000073.1 GCA_029856235.1 Promethearchaeia archaeon | reverse complement strand
AACTGGGAAATTTTATACAGATCATTCTAACGCTTCAAGAACTATGTTATTTGATATTAACAATTTGAAATATTCAGAAGATATTGCTTCAGAATTAGAATTAGATTTAGATAAAATGCCAGAAACGATTGAAAGTGGAGTTGAAATAGGAGAAATTAAGAATGATGAAATTATATTTGATAAAAAAACTCTAGTCGTTTCAGGAGCTGGAGACCAACAATCAGCAGCGTTGGGAGTAGGAGTTGTCTCACCAGGAAATGTAAAATTAACCACAGGAACCGGAAGCTTTATGTTAGCGTTTCTGGATAAACCTAATTTTGATCCAAACAAACGAGTTTTATGTAGTTGTCACGCAATCCCTGGTGCCTGGGTTCAAGAAGCAAGTATTTTCACTACTGGTGCTTTTTTAAGGTGGTTTAGAGACGAGTTAGGGACCGAAGAATGCAGAAAAGCTGACGAACAAAATCAAGATCCTTATGAAATTATTACAGAAGAGGCTGAAAAATCTCCCATTGGTGCGAATATGCTTATAACAATTCCTCATTTAGTTGGCGCTGGAGCACCGCACTGGAATCCATATGCGAGAGGTTTGATTTATGGGTTATCTTTAGGGCATAAAAGAAGAGATATTATCCGCTCTATATTAGAAGGAGTAGCATTTGAAGTGAAAACGAATATTGAAATTTTCAGAGAATTAGGATTGGAACCAAAAGAATTAAAACTTACTGGAGGAGGTTCTCGCTCAGATTTTTGGAATCAAATTTATTCTGATGTTTTAGGAATGACTTGCGTTAGAAATGTGATTGAGGAAGCCACATCTTTAGGAGCAGCAATTTTAGCCGCAAGCGGTGCAGGTTTGTTTTCAGATGTCGCTAGCGCTGCTGAAAGTATATGTAAAGTTGATAAAAAATGGAATCCTGACATAAGTCGGAAGAATACTTATAGTGCAATATATAATTTATCTAATGAGCTATATTCAATTCTAAATGAAAAGAATTTTCATAAAAGATACATCGATACACTTCAGAATAATAGATCTGATTAGATCATTCGTTTTTTTGCGTTTATTTTTAATTTTAGCTATAATACTCAATTTTATATATTTAGAATGTTATAAATTTTTTAATAAAAATAGATTGGTCAAAAAAATGGAAGAATCAAATCAAAGCTTAGTAGGAGATGTTTTTTATATATTCATCGTTATTGCATGCTTAGTTTGCATTACTGGAGGTATATGGTCAATATTTGACTTTTTAATGCCAACTGGGAAGTTAGAAAATTTCTTAGCGATGAGTTTAGGATCCCAAATTGCAATAATCGCTGGATTTTTAGCAGGATTGTTTTTTCTCTTAATATTTTTCTTCGGATTATTCAAAAAAGGGAGGAAATGGGTTTTACACTTCATTTTCAATGTAAGAGAAATCGAAGAAAAGTATAAAAATCGCGTTGATGTTAAAATCGCTGCTGGGGGCTTGCTAATCAGTATAATGGCAATTATAATCGGTATTATAATCTCAATAATTCAAGAATTTATTGTTCCTAGCCAAAGTTCACCATTTTCCGCAGTTCTAGCCTTCTTTTCCTTTTCAACTGGAACTAAGATTTTATTCTCAGGAATTTCGCTCTTTGCAATTTTAGCAGTCACCTTATTTATGATCTACTTTTGGAAAAATGGATACTATGTAATTTTAAGAGTTATGGGAAAATTGGAAAAATAGACCATAATTTTTTTTCCAACCTTATTTTTTTTCTAATATACCCCTATTTAAATCAGTAAATTCTCCCACTTATCTTCTTTTTAATAATTTTTATTCTTACCTAAATCAATGTCCATTAAGCTTGGTATTGTTTTTAATTTTCTTCAATTACCTGATGTTTCAAAATATCCGTTTGTAATAAATAAACGAACTGACGGGGTTTTTGTTAAAAAGGGTATATTTGTGTCAACAAAATCAGTTGAAGGATATTTAATTGGCATAGTTGAGAAAATCGTATTGTTAAACGAATATTTTTCGGATGCCTTAACAATTAAAGCTTATAATAGCGAAAATAATCCAAATATACTTAAGGGTTTATTTCCGAGCGATGATTTTGAATATGCTGTTGCTATAGTTAGGAATTTAGGCATTATAGATTTCAAGGAAACTAACGAACTTGAAATAAAAACGATTAAAAGGATGATGTATCCCGCAAGTCCAGGTAAAGAAGTATATTTAGTGGACGATGAGCTTCTGAAAAGCTTTATAGGACTTGACCAAGAGCATGGGTTAAATTTAGGAAAAGTAAAGGTATCAAATCTTGATGCTTGTATTGGTATAGATCGATTATTGAATAAACATTTTGCTATTCTTTCAATTTCAGGAGGTGGTAAAAGTTATCTTACATCCATTATTATTGAAGAGTTACTTATGCGAGAGAAACCTTCTGGCACTCCTGCTATTATTTTGATTGATGTACACGGAGAATATCAATATCTAAATAATACTCCTCAATTAAAAAATAAAGTGAAAGTTATTGATACAACATATTTTCAAATTTCAGTCCCCAAATTGAACGCTTTTGCGTATAAAAAATATCAAGAACAGATTTCTAATGTTCAGATAAGAGAGTTATCTAAATATATTAGAAAATTAAGAAATAAGGATGAAACAAAAAATAAATTTACTCTAAATAGCATTATAGAATTAATTGAAGAAGAACCAGAGGGCGGGAAAAGCACAAAACAAGCTTTAATCGGATGGTTGTCTGAACTAGAACGACTAAATCTTTTTGGGCCTCAAGAAAATCCAGTTATAAAAAATGTCATAAATCAGGGTGAAATTTCTATCTTTAACCTTCAGAATGAAATATCAATTCGTAAAAAACAAATTATTGTTGATTATATATGTAATCAGCTGTTCTATTTGAGAAGAAAAAACGAAATTCCCCCATTTTTATTAATTATAGAAGAAGCGCATCAGTTTTGTCCTGAAGCAGCTCATTCTAAAGCATTATCAAAATATATTATTGAAACTATCGCTAGAGAGGGAAGAAAATTTATGGCTTGTTTATGTTTAATTAGCCAAAGACCTAAAAAGCTAAGTACTACTGCACTATCTCAAACAAACGCAAAGTTAATTCTCAACATTAAAAATCCCTATGATTTAAAGCACTTAATGGATAGCTCAGAAACAATCACTAAGGATTATGCCGATATGATCTCGAGTTTAGGGGTGGGAGAAATGTTATTGATGGGAAATGCTGTAAATTACCCAATTTTTGTAGATATAAGGGAAAGGAAATTTAAATCTCAATCTGAAAATATATCTTTATCGCAAGAATGTGTAAATTGGAAAAAGCTCCAATCAGTTTAACTCTTTCATAATTTCGCTTTTAATTTGTTGATTTCTTTTGTTAAGGACAATCATTTTCTTAGTTTTTGAGACTCGGAAAACATTAATTATGCTTCGGCTTTCTAACTTCATAAGTAATTCTTCCAACATTATTGGATTAATAAAAGAGAATTCCTTCTTGAGTAGTTCTTCCAATCGTTTATCTAATACTTCTCCCTTATTTTTAATTAGTATGTCGATTAATAAATTAACTACGGGTTTTTGGTTCCATCTTTGTGATTCGATAGTTGTTCACCTTAAAGTTTAACAAAATTAAAAATAATATTCATTAAATAGAAATTTATTCTCCCAAATTAACTTTGTGAATATTAGATAATCATTCGATCTTCCTTTGTTTGTTCCATGATTAGACTTTTTAATCTTTTTCCAAAACTTTCATAAAATTTAATCGTTTCTGGAGTAATGCTTGGGTTAGTTGATTCTATTGCCAATTCAAAATGGATTTTCGAAATTTTTCTTGCCCTCATGTTTTCTCTTAACGCGATCATGCCAGCTTCACGACATAAAGTTTCAACATCTGCTCCAGAGTAACCCACTAACTTCTCGTTTAATTTATTTAAATCTATGTTGCTCGCTAGTGGCATGTCTTTTGTAAAAATATTCAATATTTTTTCTCTTCCTATTTCATCAGGAGCAGGAACTAGTAAAATTCTATCGATCCTTCCAGGTCTTATTAAGGCAGGGTCTAAAATGTCAGGGCGATTAGTAGCAGCAATCACTATTATATCTTTCTTTACTTCTAATCCATCCAGTTCAGTTAAGAATTGTGAGAGAACTTTTTCTGAAACACCTGAGTCAGTGGTGTGTCTACCTCTACTTGGAGCTATAGAATCAAATTCATCAAAAAATATGATACAAGGTGCAGCCATTTTCGCTTTTCGAAAAACTTCACGAATTGCTTTTTCACTTTCTCCAACATATTTAGATAATAACTCGGGACCTTTAATGGATATAAAATTAGCTTTACTTTCATTAGCAACTGCTCGAGCTAAGAGTGTTTTACCACATCCTGGTGGACCGTAAAGTAATATCCCTCTTGGAGGGCTTATCCCCATTCGCTCAAAAATGTTTGGATGTGACAATGGCCAATCTACAGATTCTATTAACTTTTGTTTCAAATCTTCCAATCCGCCAATCTGATCCCAGGTAACATTTGGTACTTCTACAAACACTTCTCTTATACCTGAAGGCATAACTTCCTTTAAAGCTTCTTCAAAATCAGCTTTAGTAACTTCGATCTGCTCTAACAATTCGGGATCAATATTATCAGATTCTAAATTAATTTGTGGTAGATATCTTCTAAGCGCTGCCATTGCTGCTTCCCGACAGACTGCAGAAATATCTGCTCCTACAAATCCATGAGTGATGTTAGCAAATTCTTTTAACGATATTTTTTTGTCGAGAGGCATATTCCTTGTATGAATCTGAAAAACTTCTCTTCTCCCTTTTTCGTTAGGTACTTTGATCTCTATTTCACGATCGAATCTTCCTGGGCGCCTTAACGCCGGGTCTAAGCTATTAGGTCTATTTGTGGCGCCTATAACGATTACTTTACCTCTACTATGCAATCCATCCATCAGAGCTAATAGTTGAGCAACTACTCTCCGTTCTACTTCCCCAGTAACAGTTTCTCTTTTTGGGGCAATAGCATCGATTTCATCAATAAAAATAATAGATGGACTCTTTTCCTCAGCTTCTATGAATATATTTCTAAGTTTTTTCTCAGATTCGCCATAAAATTTGCTCATAATTTCTGGACCATTTATTGAAATGAAAAAAGCTTCGCTTTCATTAGCAACCGCTCTTGCTAGAAGAGTTTTTCCGCATCCTGGAGGACCTCTTAATAATACTCCCTTTGGGGGATCAATGCCTAGTCGTTTAAATAAAGAGGGATGTCTAAGTGGAAGTTCAACCATTTCTCTAACTCTTTGTATTTCTCGATCTAAACCACCAACATCCTCGTATGTAACATAATCTGCTCCTTTTTCTTCATCTTCAGTAATATTTTCACTGATATGTAAGGCAGTTTCCGGTTTAATTATACACACTCCGTTAGGTCTTATGTTTATAACCTTAAACATGATCTCTCTACTAATACCAATAGAGATATATATAAAATCGTCAATTGTCACAGGATAGTTGTGTAATTTTCTCTTAACGAAGGTTTCAAATCGAGGATTTGATTTTATTTTTACGCTTATCGGTGCTAAAACTATAGTTTGAGCGGGTTGTGCATTTACTTTCCTTATTTGTATCGTTTCGTCAATACTTGATCCTGTATTTTTTTTCAACCTTGAATCGATACGAATTATTCCTAATCCACTATCTTGAGGATAACTTGGCCAAGCAATCCCAGCGCTCTCCTTCTTTCCAGTAAGAGCTATGACATCCCCAGTTTTAATATCTAGCTCCTCCATAGTGTCTTGATCAATTCTAGCAATATTTCGCCCTATATCCCTTTTTTTTGCTTCCTGGACCCGTAAAGCAATAATTTTGCTACTAGTATCACTTTCTTCGTTTTCTTTAGCTGACATTTTCGTTCGAATAAATAAAATATATTATATATAATTATGAAATATTAATTTTGTAAAAATTTTTGCTTTTTTTAACAATAAAAATTAATTTTTTTTGAAGAAACTATCTAAAGACACTTGTGTTTTTGAAGAGTTTTGCTTTTTTAAACGCTCGATGGCGTTTTGGACTCTCTGTTTTGAAAAATTATGTTGTTCGATCAGTAATTCCTCAACTTCTTCGTATTTTATTTTTTCCCAGATTATCTTTGGATAATTTTT
>JAHQWP010000072.1 GCA_029856235.1 Promethearchaeia archaeon | reverse complement strand
CTAACGATTCTTTGGTTACATATTCAGAAAATTCTAATCCTTTGTGTTCCATACCGATATCTTGGACGAATTGTGGATCTGCTCCATAATTTTCGACAAAATATTTTTTCATGTATTTAATACCATTCCCAACGATAACTCCAAAACCTTCACCCCTGGCCATTTGATGAATCAACTCGACCGCAGCTTCAACATTGCCGAAATTTAATTCCAAACCTCCAGTTCTTTCCTTATTTAGAATACCCGCTTCAAAGCACTCCATAACAAATGCTATTCCAGTACCAACTGAAATAGTGTCTATACCATATGTATCACAATAGAAATTTACTTCTAAGACCCAGTTTGGATCCCACACACCCCAATTTGAGCCACAACCGGCTATAGTTTCGTATTCTGGACCATCAACAATTAATTTCTGGCCCTTAAAAGGACCTGTTCGAACTTCGTATCCCTCTGAATAGTGAGAACAGCTAACAGTGCAGCCAATCCAGCAGCCATCTCCGCCTTCTTTTCCAGAATATATCCCTCTCATGATCTCTCTATTATATGGAATATCTTTCCCCCGGATTTCTCTATGAGCTCCAAAGCGAAAGTTCTCTGTTGGGAGGAGATCGGTAACATTCATGATATCTGGAAGGTGTCCAGTTCCTACTCTGCGCATTTCGTTCTGAACAGGATCAAGCTTAATTATTTCTTGCGTGTATGCTATCCCAATTTTTCTAGCTTCTTCTAAATTAGCGGGATTGTTTGAACTTACTGTTACTTTAGGTGCTCGACATACTAACGCTTTAATTTTTTTATCAGCAAAAACGGTACCAATTCCCCCTCGACCTGCTTGTTTACTTGACGCCCATTTACGACCAGGAACATACCACGAGAAGTTCAAAAGTCCCCAATTGGTATGTTTTGCGGCAAGACCCGTACTTACAACAGAGATTCGTTGTTTTTCCCGTTCTTCTTGTGCGTATTGCTCGGTTAGTTGCTGAGTCAATTCGTGAGAGTATTTAGATAAGCTTTCAGACTCTTCTATTTGTTTGATTTGGATAACACCCTCAACGCCATCTATATATACAATAACGTCTTTTTGAGCTTTCCCTTGAATTTCAATTGCATCAAATCCAGAAAATTTTAAATACGGACCAAAATATCCCCCTACATTAGAATCTACTATGATATCTGTCAAAGGAGAAATTGTTGTGACAATTGACTTTCCAGATCCGGGATAAAAGATGTTCCCACCTAAAGGACCTGAAGAGATGCATATTTCGTTTTCAGGATCGCTCCATTTAATAATTTTATCTTGAGGAAGTCCATTCCACATGAGCCAAAGGTCGAACCCTTTTCCACCGATGAAATTCTCTTTCATTCCATTGGATACTGGCTTTATCTGAATCTTATTATTCGAGAGATTGATGTAGAGTGTTCTGTTAGTATACCCTTTTTGGACTTCGTAGGTATCATATTTCATTTCTGCTAAAATCATAGCATTTCAATCTATTAGGTTCTGATTATAAAATTATATGTCATAACTTTAAACTATGGATGATTTAATGAGACTTTAGAATTAAATATTATTTATCTAAATTAAAAATATGAGTACCATATAGAATTAGAATTTTATTTTTTTTCATTTTATTATTTTCCTCCAATTATTTTTTTTCAGCAATCCCATGTAATAACACATCAATCGAGTATTGAAGATATCCCTCAGCGGTGATACCATAGGTCTCTAAGAGTAATTGATTTACAGGAGATAGATATACTGAATTTTCAATAGCAGAACCTAAAAACATCACTGTCTGTATAGGATCCAAGTCTTTTCTAATTGTACCATCTTTAATTCCCAAACTAACAGCCTCCGTTAATATGTTAAGTAATTCTTTTGTAAGTCCTATATATTCTTCAGCATTTTCAATTTCTACATTCTCCTCCTTGTTGATTTCAAACATTTTTGCAAAACGAGGAGCTCTCGCTGAAACATTAAGACGATAATAATTTGAGTGAATTTGTATAAAATTAAAATAAGCTCGAATTATACTTATTATTCTTCCTAAACCCGTAGTCTCTCTTTTTACAGCATTTTTAAATGTGTCCCTAAGGATAGCCATACCTTTTATTACTACAGCAAAATACAACGAAGGTTTATTTTTAAAATATAAATAAAGTGTCGTTTTCGAAAGCTCTAAATCTCCAGCGATATCATCCATAGAAACCTCATCATAGCCTTTCTTAAAGAATCGATTTTCAGCAGCTTTGAGAATATCGTTATAACGTTGTAATTTTTCGCGTTCTCTTCTGGATAATTTTGAAATTTTAATTCACCACTTTTATTTCATTAATCTCTTTATATTATTGCAGGGTATTTTATTTTACCAATAGAAAGTGAATTACAAAAGTAATCTAGTGTGTGGTAGGATCTAATTTTTGGATAACTATATCTTTTACTAGTGCGTAAGGATGAGAGTATCGTTCTTTCTCTTCGGTAAAGGATTTCATATAAAATTTCGAATAGATCTGAATTGATTGGGTAGGACAGTAATTTAAGCAGGCATAACACATATAACAGGTCTTGTTTTTCTGCCATATAGGTCTATCATTCACTATTTTAATTTTCTCGGAAAGACACACTTTTTCGCAAATTCCACACCCTGTACATTTTGAATCTGTATAAAAATATTTCTTAACTTTCGGAGATATATGATGAACTGCGAATGGCACAATTCGTTCTAGAATGTAATTGAGTGAGTTAAAACGTGAAAATGTAACACCGTTGATGTTGTCATGATAAGATTTATGATTGATTACAGTATCTTGAATAAGGTTGAGTTTTGTTTGTATTATCTTTTCAAGTGTATAGAGTTCTTTGGTTGATGGAATGGTAAAGGATTTCAACTTTGGATCGTTCATAGCCATGTTGATGATAAAGCTTGCGTCTAATCTTGTTCCTTGATTATGAAGAATTTTATCAATAGCCTCAAAACCATGAAAAATAGTTCCTCCGCGGGTTGCAATCGCAAAAAGATACTCAGATGATGTCAGATCAAGGTACCTTAAGAATTTTTTTACTGGAATAGGGATAGTTAGACCGTGACAAGGGAAAACTATTCCGTTAGTTTTTGCAGTAGCCTTTATATTTTTATTTGTCTTTTTTGATCTTCTATTTAAGAGTGCAGCAATTGGAATAAGTCTGGAATCGGGAATACGGTTATGTAATTCTCTTGCGATATAAAGTGAGTTTCCAGTCCCTGAAAAATAATAGATATCAGTAATCATGGATTTAATTTTTTATTTTCTTTAATTTTATTTATACCTTACTTATAGTAATAAACTTACTATCGGTAATATAATCACTATGAGTAAATCTTTATTTATAAATCTTTTGATCTTTAAAATAGATATTAAGTATGGAAATAAAAAGAGAATTTTATTTTAAAAATTTGTTAATGAAATTATCGAGAACTTCTTCAATTGTAGGACTTTTTATAGCTTCGATATCGTAGCTAACTCTGATAATTGGTTTATTGCTATTAATCAGTTTTTCAAGGTCTATTGGGCTCCCATCAATAATAACTTCAGCATCTGCACTATTCAAAGTATCTTCCATATCCTTAATTTGTTCGTCATTATACCCCATAGCTGGGACAATCTGCGTAATTTGTGGAAATTCTTCGAAAACTTTTTTCATTGTGCCTGTAATGTACGGCTTAGGATCGACGATAATGGCCCCGGCGTTGGATGCTGCGACAAATCCTGCTCCGTAAGACATACTTCCGTGAGTTAGAGTTGGCCCATCCTCCACAACGATCACCCTTTTACCCTTTAAATCCTGATTTCCTTCTACAGTTACCACAGAATTGGTATAAAGTTTCGTTGCTTGAGGATTTAACTCGTCTAGATTAACCTCAACAGTTTTAACATCTTCTGGTTTAGCACTATTCATCTTGTTAATTACAAACGCATCTGCAGATCGAGCGTTCACTTCACCAGGATGATATTTCATTTCATGTCCAGGTCTTAACGGATCTACCACTATGAAAAGTAAATCTGGAACATAGAATGATAACTCGTTGTTTCCGCCATCGAAGATTATTACATCTGCTTCTTTTTCCGCTTCCCTAACAATTTTTTCGTAGTCTACACCTGAATATATTACAAGTCCTTGTTCAATATAGGGTTCATACTCTT
This sequence comes from Promethearchaeia archaeon, assembly GCA_029856235.1. Classification (GTDB taxonomy): domain Archaea; phylum Asgardarchaeota; class Lokiarchaeia; order Sigyniarchaeales; family SOKP01; genus SOKP01. The sequence continues at coordinate 2,010 of JAHQWP010000072.1, read as the reverse complement.
CTCGCTCCTCAATTGTACAATCGTATTTATCTAAATCTTCGTATTTTTCGAAACGCATAACATTTTGTTTTATTAAATCTCCATAGGGCATTGGTTCTCTTACTGCTACTACCTTATATCCCTTATCCTTTAAATATCGGTATGTTGCTCGCGAAACTTGACTCTTACCGCATCCCGTTCTAACCGCGCAAATAGCCACGACCGGCTTATTAGATTTAATTTGTGTAAATTTTCCAGATATTAATCGATAATTTGCCCCCGCAGACAACGCACGAGAAGCTTTATGCATTACTTCCTCGTGGGAAACATCAGAATAAGCAAACACCACCTCATCAATTTGATGATGTTTTATTATTTCTGTGAGATGTTCTTCTGGAAGCATTGGAATACCCTTAGGATATAACTTGCCAGCTAATTCTGCGGGGTATTTCCTTTGCGTCTCTTCAGTCGTTCCAACATTCTGTTCTCCAGCAATAGTGAACGCAATAACTTCGTATTCTTCATTGTCTCGAAAAACAGTGTTAAATACGTGGAAATCCATTCCTAAAGCTCCTATTATTACTACTTTCTTTTTCTGCATAGATACAAACCGTTCTGATAGCTTCTTTATATTATTATATTAAGTAATTTGGGATTTGTTATAATAGTTATTGATATTCTTATGGGTAAGATAACCCACGATTAAATTCTATCCAATTATTGGTCTTTGCTTTTCTTAGAGGCTCTAGATGCTTTCTTGACTATTTGGGCTCCAAGCCACTCTAAAGAACCTTTGAAATTTTTTTTCTTCCAAAAGAATAGAATTATTCCCCACATAGCTAAATTGAAAAGTCCAAATAGAACACATATGAAGAGATCATTAACCCAATTAGGATAGATCAAGCTTAGAAATAAACGAAATATTTCTGCGAGTGGGACTTCAAGGACTAATATGGTTAATGAAGTCCTTCCAAACCACATTACTGGTCTGTATCTCTCTAATATCTTTTTTTGTTTATCTTCAGGTTTGAAATCAATTGCGGAAAGAAGAGCAACTATGATTAGAAAATAAACTCCTAATTGAATAAACCTTATAAAATTCCATGCATAAAACCCGAGAGAGAGCGAGATAACTAGAAATACGATTCCAAAGATTATAATAATCGCTGCAAATCTCAACCAAAGTTTTGCGATCTTATGTTTATCTTCTCCCTTCGCTAAAGAAAGTCCTAAAATTGAACCATATATTGCAAAACTAAGGATTGGAAAGATAGGAAAATCTCGATTGATTAAATACCCTAAACTAATGGCTAAAGGATAATTATTGTTATAAAGTGCGTCGTACATGATTGGTTAATATTCAATTTAATATTTTCTTTCTCGCAGAAGTCTTCTGTCTCTTTTAGCTGATCATCCGAGATATCAATTCCATATGATTCAAAACCATTTTCATAAAAAAAGGCAAGTTTCGGATCGGGTCCACCAGCACCGCAGTCTAAAATTTTCTTTTTTGCAGGATTCGATTGAATAAACCGGAGAAAAGTATATAGCGAAGAGGGATAAAATGTTTTAATCATTTTTTAAAAAATTTACTTTACCTTAAAAACTTCTCTGACAATAATTCTATTGATTTCTAATTCAAGGTAATTTTTTATTGAGATACAAAGAGATTTTAATCTTTAATTACTAGAGGTGGCAGATACACTTCTCTTTGCTCTGTTTTTATTATGGTTCTAGCATTTTCGGGACAGTGGTGAACGCAGATTCCACAACCAATGCATCTATTTTTGTCATCGTGTGCTTTCCCGTCAATCAATGAAATTGCCTCAATCGGACATTTCTCGACACAGATTCCACAACCAATACATTTTCTCTCATCAACTTCAGCAATGTAGGATGTTATAGTACGAAATGACACAATCCCTCGATAATAAGTCTGAAAAAGAATGCAACAGCACTTACAACAATTACATATAGAATTTTCTTTTTGATCGAAATTGAAATCATCATGAAAAGTCTTATGAACAAGCC
>JAHQWP010000071.1 GCA_029856235.1 Promethearchaeia archaeon | reverse complement strand
TTGGAAAACTTGCTTTAATCACTGAGATAATTATTCCATAAATGAGACCAGAAAACCACAGAATTATTATTAAAATATTCACTTCTATGCCTAAATTTGACTTAATCGAAACGCTTAGGTACTTATACAATAACCCCCAAGATAACAATAATAATGATTCTAATAGAATACTGACTTTAACAATGAAAGAGGCGATTCTTGTTATTTTTGAATCGGGTAAATGGAATTTCATTGTTTTCATGTCGTGAATACCAAAAATAAAACGTTTACTTAGGGTAGTTCCACTACGAAACGCTAAAAATATAAATAAAGCACCAAAAGAAACAGGATTGTCTAAATATAATACATTTATGGTTCCAATTGTTATCCAGATAATAGTATTTATCCATTTAAATAATTTATTCTTAGGTTCTTTAAAACTATCTTCTAATTTAAAATTCTTACGGAGAAATGACGAAAGTATCTTTTGAAATAAAGCACCCATCCATAAAAATAGATTTATTATAACAAACGGTATTAATATTATAAAAGCTAAAATTAATTCAACTGAAAATGACATACTCTCATATTAGTACGCGTTTAATCTCAATTAAATATATCTTTTTTAATATATAAATGAATTATAGCATTTTCTAGAAAATCTTACTTTCCAGCTTGCGAAAGCCCTATTGCGCTGCCCTCAGTACAGTAATACCCCCAGCGGAGACTCATTGATTTACTAATTGGACATTGCCCACATAAACAACCTTTCTTCTCAGTTATTACAGAACTCTTTCCCATCATGCAAAAAGCAAGAGATTCTTCCCCCGTTCCCACATGACTTGGACATTTCCCGCAATAATTCCTACACATATATATTACTTGTTCAATACTATCATTCCATTGTTTTTCCGTCATCTTGCTATAAAACATTTCCAATTTTTCTTCAAAAGTGGCATCTTTGAAATTCTCTTCTGACATTTATGTCATTACTCTTTTTTATTTCCGAATTTGATGTATATATAGTCCAAATTAAAATTCTAATAAACCTTTTTGTTTTCACAGTTTTAAGGGAAGTTTCTCCTCTGATCTGACGCTGTTATACCATCCCTTAAACTCAGCTAATTCATATTAATTGAGATACATCTAAAAATAACTTTAAAATTTACCAATAATTATTTCCTAAAATTGTCAAAAAAGGAAAATTATTTATTAATAATGTGAATAAAATCCAATATTAGAAATAATTTAAAATTTCTAGAGTGATTTCCATTCAAAGAATTTACCAGATTTTAATAGCTATATTCTTCAGTGTTTTTTTTACTTTAATTGAGATTGTTTTAGAGATGGCATTTTTTCATGGGTATTCTGAAATAAATTTAGGTTATCTTTTTGATCCATTTCTATTTCTATTTTCAGGTTATTTCTATATCTTCCTGTTGATTTTTGCTGGCTATGATTTACAAAAAAATAAAAGAGAATTTGAAAAAACTATGTCATTGAAGGTATTAGGATATGTTCTCTTTCTAATACATATTGCATTTTTTTTCTTGCTTATAATGCTGATTCGATTATTGAACCCCGCACTATTTAGCGTATTTGATACGATTGCTTTGTATCTCTCTTATGCTATCATGTCTGCGATTTTCATTATCTTTTTCAATTTTGGGGTTAATAACGAAAAAGACTATGGAAATTATGCCACATCATTTGCAATTCTTTACCTTATTTACTTCATTATAACATTACTGTACCATTTTTTAATTATTCCGGAATTGATCTCAGAGCCTTCATTATCAATTATTGGAACAACATTTACGACACTCCAAATATTGCTTGTGTATTTAGCAGCATCATACATTTTCTTTTTTGGAATTAGAATTAAACTACCTCATTTTATTTTATTTAGCTTGTTTTGGCTTTATTACAATATATACCACCAGTTATCAAACTTAATTCCTGAATACACAGATGAGTTTCTTTACATGCTCATGATTATAATCATTTGTCTTTTGGGCATAATAGTTTCAATCCGCTATTTTGAATTAGGAAAAAGACTTAAAAGAGGGATGCGCGTGTTTATTAGCCATTCGACTGAAGATTTTAAGCGTTACCGTATTGAAGATATTGCGAATTTCCTTAGGGAGCAAAAAAAAATTGGGCATGTTTATTTTTGCGAAGCGGACCTTACGGGGAATATTGATAAATGGATGAAAAAATCAATCCAAAAATCTCAAATTATAACTTTTATCTCAACTCAAAATTCCTTAAACTCAAAGGACAGTATTTTTGAACTAAACATCGCACGTGAACACGAATTACATCTTATCCCGATTTTAGGTGTTGGATTACAATGGGAAGATTTAGAAAAATTAAATCTCCAAAGAGAATTTGGTTTGATTTTTGCCCCCATGGAATTCGAAAAGTTCCTAGAAGAGTTGTATCAACATATCCTCAAATATCGAAAAGACAAGAAAACAGAAATCATAGAAGAAAAGAAATAATAGATTTTTTTATTTATATCTATTTTAAAGTTCTTGTTTAATGTCTTCAGTTAGAAATTCCTTCATTTTAAATTAATATTGCTTAACCTTTATTTCCTTTCCTTAAATTTCCAACTAATTTTAGTAAACGATAAAAAGCTTCAGATAAGATCAAAACACCAATTGTAGCGAGGATATATTCCCATATCGGTGGTCTATATGATAATAATACAATTGGGATCATGTGTGCAAGATAGATAGGATAGGTTCTAGCACCTATGTTTACGATTATCTTTTGAAATCGTGTTGTTGCTGGTTTTGGTCTTGTACCCTTTCGAACAGTGTGTCTACCAAGTAGAACACCTCCAAAAAATTCTGGAATCCAAGAGAAAGGATGAAAGTATGCCACACTATTGGCTGTAAATAAAAAGAACACAAAAAAGCAAAAAGATAAAGTAATAATTATATAGACATATATTACACTAATAGACAAAAGCCTGCGAATAAAAGGATAGAGAACCGATACCCAAAAAATTGCGCAAAGAAACCATCCCTCACTCCAAATCTCGCCAGCCCTACCGAAAAATAAACCCCATGTATTTGTTAAATCAAAAAATAGAGTATATGGAGTAATCGTCATTGGATATTTACTTATAAATTTTGTAATAAAAATAACAGTATAGGCGAGATAAAACCCAATGTATACGCGTAAAAAACGCTTTTTAATATAAGAAAAATATGTAGATTTATTTAAAGAACCTTGAGACTCAAATTCTTCCTTAATGCCATGCACAAAACCAGAATCAAACATAAATATAGCCATCATAATTGCTCCAATTTGAAGGGCGATAAAGGCTTGCCCCTCCGTCAAAAACCCCCCTGTTTCCACTAACATATGAAATGTTACAGTATAAATTATTGCAATTATCCTCGTTGCTTCAATTTGATAATCATTTGCACTGCAATCTTGTTGGATAATCGCCATCTGAAAGATTTACCAGGATTCTGATTCTTTAATTAAATTCTATTGTTAATAAAAATAGTTATTTTAAATTCCTTTTTTAATTTCATCTAATAAAAATTCAACCATTTTTTCTATATAGATTTTTCCGTGTTCTTTACTTGCTTTAGTCGGATCTCCAATAACACCAATATCAGTCAAGGAGGGCATTCCTTTCTTAAAAACCATTTCAATTTCTTCTTCTCCTAAAACACCGAGATAACCCGGTTGGAACCTGACTTTTTCAACAAGATTTTCAGCGAGGGTTAACATTTGGGATGTTTCTACTTCACCCGCGTGAGCTCCGGCTTCTTCTTTTGTTATATTAAACTCTGCTGCAATTTTATCCCCGGCCTCTACAAAAGCCATCAAATCTGTAAATCCAAAAATCTTTATATTAGGATATTTCTCCTGTACTTCCTCAATAACTTCCTTTATTGGATTAAAATTTCCTCCATGCGAAGGGATAAAAATAATGTTTTCAAATCCGTGTCGTTGAAGACTCTCCACATAATCGCGTATAATCGCCTTCAAAGTAGCTTTTTTTAACGATATTGTCCCTGGAAAGGGTAAATGATGATCTGAACACCCCACTCTTATCGTTTGAGCCTGTAACGCGTTCTCTAATTTTTGAGCGATTAAATTAACCATGACATCTGCGATTAATGCGTCAGTTTGAGTTGGTAAGTAAGGTCCATGTTGTTCAGTAGAACCTACACCAATAATAACTGTTTTAAAACCATCTTTAATCGCTTGTTTGATATCAACCCAATTCATTTCATCCATTCGAATTGTTTTCATTTTAAATCTCTTGCTTTTTCACTTTTTATTTATTGAAGTACTCTCATTTCATAATAAAACTTTTTATTTTTATTCATTTACCCACGAAATTATTTAAAACTAAAACAGGTTAGTTATTCCTCAAAAATAAATAATAATTTGACATATTTGTTAGATTACTTTTTTAAAAAAGTTTGAGTCTTTTAAGTTATCAAAATAATCATCATTCTTTTTAGCCTCTTCATTATATTTCTTATCAAATTTTATTACTTTTTTCAAAAATCCTATAGATTTTTCTTTATTCTCCCTTGCTGATTCAATTCCTGTAGCTATCAGTTCATTAAAACATCTATTAATGTTGGGAATATTAAACGATTCTTCCACACTTTCTATGTGTAGATTTCCCTCCAAATTAACATTTAACAAAGAAAGGTTATTCTGTAAGATATATGCGTTATCAGATAAGATTTCTTCGACGACTCGTTTTAAAAATCTATCTACATGGACAGAATTGACATTTTTTAAATCATCTTTGAGACCAAATTCATGTAATTTGTCAAAGTTGATAAACTCAGAATTTCTCACTGAAAGGTAAATTCAGAGTCTGATTTCAATGAAAATTTAGTGAAAATTTCCAAACAATTCTAAACATACTGTAGTTCCTTATAAATAGGTATAGCACTTGTCCTTTTAATAACCTCCCATTTCATAGGATATTTTAAATATTGCTCTAATTGACTTAAAATTCTGATTGTGTTAATCATGTATCCGTAGAATAATTTATATACGATTAAATAAAACAAAATTTTTGGCTTTTCATTAACATCCACATATACTGCATACATACTGATAGCTATTTCGATTATCAGAAAGAAAAAAAACCAGAAAAAATAAATTCGTATATACATAAGAAATCCAGAAAATGGATTAAATATAAGTATAAAAGTCCACACCCCTGCGAAAAAGTTAATCCAAGTAAAGATTAAGCCATTAAATGATACCCAAGGAATCAAAAATAATCCTGTAGTTCCATATTTTGGATTAAAAACCATACCTTTATGTTTAATTATTACTTGCAATAATCCTCGATACCAACGATACCTTTGTTTAGCTAAATCAAAAATAGATATTGGAGCTTCTGTGTATCCGATTGATTTAGGTTCATATTTTATTTTATATCCTGCTTTTAATATTTTTAACGTTAAATCTGCATCTTCTGCAAATGTATCTCCAGTATAGAAACCTACCTCTTTAATTATAGATTTTCTGAAAGCTCCTAAAGGACCTGGAACTACTGTTACTTTTCTAAAAAATGCCTCACTTCTTCTTTGAATATTTAACTTAGAAATATATTCCAAAGCTTGTAATTTTGTAAGTATCTTTTCTCGATTTCCGACTTTTATATTCCCTGCTACTGCTCCAACTTTACTATCAATGAAATGACTGACTAATGGCTGTATTGCGTTCTTATCTAAAACTGTATCAGCATCTATACATACTATAATATCTGATTTAGATGATTTTATCCCCTTATTTAGAGCACCCCACTTACCACCATTCTTTTTTTTTGAAATAACTCTAATTGGATTATTACTTTCCATCAATTTTGCAATTTTTAAAGTATCATCATTTGAGCCATCGTCCACAACTAAAATCTCTTTTTGACTATAAGTCAGTTCTAAAACTGATCTAATTGTTTTTTCAATCACTTTACCCTCATTATAGGCTGGTATAATTATTGAAACTGATGGTGTAGTCTCAAACTCCTTAACATTTGGACGAAACAAAAGTGAAGTAGATAAATTAACAAAAGTTCTAAAACCAAAAAATATTGATAATGTGATAAATAATATAGAAGTTATTTGATATAATAATTCTTGAGCGAATAGAGATAATATTACCTGAATGATTACTAAAATTGTAATTATCGTGAGAATTATTTTAACAGAAGAAAATTTCTTGTTTTTGATAGGTGATGAAAAGCTTTTTCTCGCGTTTCCATACCAAAATAAAGTAATAATGATGGTTAAAACACTAATAATAGCAGAGATATGGCTGATCCAATATACTATTGGATAAAAATTTAGTAAATTAATAAAACGAATCATTAGTTCACTAGGGAGTAGGATTAGTGAAATAATAATAATTAATACAACTAAAATACTTCTTTTAAATCTCATATCATTTCATTACGCAGAGGTTAAGCTATCTCATTATTAACTATTTTTAAGTATTAAGGTATAAACTTCACCCTATTTGACGTGGAAAAATTAGATAAAAAAAAAGTATTGTCCTTCCATCTGCTCATGTATCTTTCATATGTGTTATCACTTCAGAACCTGGAATGATCGTTGACAGGAAAACAGGGATATGTTTCAAATCGTTATCAGATTTAATTATCATACAAATCTCATATCCATTCTCACCATGTAAAATAATATCTAGCAAGACTACTTTAGAGGCATTAGTTCTTAATTTTTGGATACCTATCTAGGGGAATATATTCATCGATTAGTTTAGCAATATCATCATATTCAAATGGTTTAAGAATATAACCATCAGCATTCGTATCCTCCATTCTCTCTTTAATTTTATCTTCTTGCATACAGCTCATATAGTAAACAGGGATATCCCTGAGCTCTTCATCATTCTTAATTGATTTACATAGCTCAAATCCATTAATATCAGGCAACATAATATCCATTAATATTAATTTTGGTGTTATTTTCTTTATTATCTCGAGGGCGATTTGACCAGTTGACGCTCCTTTGAAAGTGATTTCTTTTGCTTTAGAAATAATTCTTAGAAGCTTCATTGTTCCCGGTGTATCTTCAATACAAAATAAATCTATATTCTCAGTGTCTTGAGTTTTATCTTCTATAGTTCTAATTTGTGATTCAATAAGTAGTGACTGATCAAATGCATCTCGAATAATATTGAGGACTACATCTCCTAATTGTTCTGAGTATTCTTTAAGAAGGAAATCCAGTGCCCCTTTTACCACAGTAAGGTGCTGCTTAAGTGCTAGATAATTTTGTTCAATATCTAAATCGTTAGAAAAAAGAGAATTTTCAATATAAAATTCTACTGCTTCTCTGATCAATTTCGAAAATGTTGGAATCTGTTCTTTACTTTCAATAAACTTACGCCATGTTTTCTTTTTTTCCTCAGATAAATACCTCAATTCTTTGGCAATATGGCTACGATCAAATGTATTTTTTCGATAATTATCAACCGCAATATAATTTATGGTATCCTCAATTAACATCTTGGTCTTATGGATCGGAACCATTTAATGAATATTCTAATTGTAGAATTCACGAGGTTGAGTCTTTTCTTTTTCGAGAGCCCTCGGATTTTCAAAGCATTTTATCTGATTACAACAATTTCACTGCTGTAATTAATAATGACACCGCTTTGCAAGCAATAAATTTTTCCATGCCAATATTAAGTGGAGATGATTTTTTATGGCACTTCATTTTGGACAGATATGTGATGGTTAATCCGATCAATAATTATCTTACTGAAGTGATAACCGAACTTGAAAGCGTAAATATTAGCGTTCAGGAAAATAAAATCAGTTTTATGAGGTTTGGAGAAAACCTCTACAATGTGGAATTTACTTATAGTACCCAGGGATTACTAGATACCATTATTGTTAAAGATAATAACAGCAACCTAATCTATAAAATTACCAGCACAAATCTGAAATTTGTTGTATATATCATCATTGGAATTTGTTTTGGCGCGATTCTAGGATTAATTGGTTTCAGTTTCTATAAAAAAAGAAAGCTAAATCTTCCAAGAAGGTAGAATATTAAGAATTTAAAATAATTATTTTTCTCCTCCTTATTCCACTCTCCCGTGGTGCTCTCTCCTAGAAAACTATGCAATTAACATGTAACTTAAGATTTTTTATTTAAATACAGATGAAATTATTTAATTTTAAATTGTTAAATTTAAATGTTTAACTAAAAAAGGATGTGATCAGATTGAGAATAGATGGAGAAGAAACCTTTTTTGGTGAAAGTATCAATACAACAGAAGAGTTTATCGAAGATCTCTGCGAAAGAGCCAAAACCGTCTATAACACTGCAATGGACGAGGAAGATAATATGCTACAACTATCGTATTTAATTGGGTTTATTACCGCTCTTAAAGGGAGACTCAATCGAGTATGCGAAAATATATAGAAATTAATGCTTTGCTCGATCGAAAACTAAAAAGATTTTTATGACATTCCTTACTTTTATTTCTATCTTAATTAGAATTAAAAGAGTATTTTTAATTCCAAGTTAAGATTAGCCCTAATCTGCCAAGGTGGCGTAGTAGAAACCTTATATCAAGGTTCTGCGAAACCCGGGAACGCACCAGACTGAAGATCTGGGTATCAGGGGTTCAAAGTGTGTTTTGCGATTCGCAACAATATGAAATTCCCCTTCTTGGCATTTTAATTTCAAATTATTGAAATTTGCTTGTTTTTCATAGAATTTAGTTAAATCCAAGTTTAAGTTTTATTCTTCGTTTATCCGTTTTTATAAATTCTTGGAATTGTTTATTGTTATCATCAATGAACTCCCAAAATTCGTCGTATACATCTTTAAGACTTCTTTTTCCAGGAATTTTTTCAATCTCTTTTGGAGGGGGGTGTGAATCTCTAATGATTTTCCGTTTAGGTCTATATTCGACGAAATTTCCCTCAACAATAAGATCTTCGAAGAATTCATCTTTATTTTTGTTGAACAGCTTAACCTCAGCTTTAGGCTCTTCAGATTTTTGGGTTTCAAATTCAAAATCTACTTTTTGATACCCGCGTACGATAAAGTTTTTATCAACAAACGCTTGAAAGTGATGATCACATAGTAAACCTTTTGGAAGAGATATTGTGGTTAATTGTTTTGCTTCATTAATCACGGATTTTGGGAATTTCACTTCTTTTTTTACTTTACACACGGGACATGTAATTTTTACACTTGAATATTCATTTAATTCGCTTATCTGCGGCTGAAAATTTTGTTCTAAAATCGCCATAGTTATTCAACACCCGCATAAATTTTTAAATGTACACATAAAAACTACTATGTTTTTCAAACTCAGTTAAAATTAATTGAAAATAAGAAAATAAATGTTAGGAGTGTGCGGTTTAGTTAATTACAGAATCGAAGTTTTGATTCAAATTTTCATTTCCTAACTCAAAATTAAATTCGAGGATAGGAATTATTTCTGATTTGAATTTGAAATTATGATGCCCTTCTGAAAACTTCTCTAAACTGTCTTCATCGATTTTAATTAAAATATTTATGGTATCACCTAAGGCTACGATTTTACCTGCGAGTTTACCACTCAGTAAATCATCTATCGTAAATTTTTCTTTTTTAATATAGAAAGTAAAGCGATCTTTGAGTTTCACGATGTCAAAGTCTTTCTTAGAAACATTAATCGGGATATCATCGAGAAATAGTTTTCCGTAGTCGGGTAATTCAAAAGTGTTAATATCAAAATTTGTAGTACTAAATCCCCCTATTTCAATTTCTTTTGGAATTTCCATCGGCATGATGACGTTCAAAGCCTTGATTAGGAGCGAATCCGCTTTTCCATCGCCATTTGTATCAACGGTATATATAGATTTCTTAGGTGGAAAGATTTTTTTGAAGAGCACTTTTAAAGCAGAAATATCAAAAGACATAAGAATATGGATAAATCAAAAATCAAATATTATTCTTTGATATGTATAATAATTAATTAATTAAAAATTTTGGACTTAAATTTGAATAGTTTCATGATTTTGCAGATTTTTAAATGTGAACTTTAACTGCATCTTGTATATAAATGAACGATTTAAGCACAGCAAAAGAAAATAATGTCCAAAAATCCTTAAAATGGGAAAAACCATTTCTTAAATTATGGTAGAGCAATAATTTTTACACATTTTCTCTCTTTCATGATTTTGAATCCTGATGAAAGTACTTCATCCAGAGGAATTGTAGCAGTGATCAATTTATTGACTTTAATCGCCTTATTGACAATTAGTTCAATTGCATCTAAAAAATCTTCGGGATAGCCAATGTAAGACCCCATGATTTTCCTTTGATATCTAACGATGTCATTTGGCTTTATTTTCGCTTCAGCGTTATAATCTTGGCCGAAGCAAATTAATCGGGCACCAGGAGCCCAAATTTTAGTGGCCATTTCGAAAGTATCAGAAATTCCAACAGCATCTATAATCACATCAGCCATCCCCCTTTCGGTTATCCTTGTGATCTCACTTTTAACATCTTGAGATTCAGGATTAATTAAATGATCTGCACCAAGTTCTAAAGCCTTCTGTCCACGCCAATTGTCTATCTCGATACAGATTAATCTTTTTATCGGATGCATACTTATAACAGATTGAATTATTAAACCCATTGGACCTGCTCCTATTACGACCACATTGTCAGGTTCTTTAACATCAGCAAGATTATGACAGTGAATAGCGCAAGAAAGAGGTTCTACTAATGCAGCAGCAGTTAGGTCTATATTTTCAGGTAGCTTAAATAAAACACTTCTTGGTACTACGCAGTATTTAGCAAAACCGCCATTCTGAAATATTCCGAACGTTGTTCCAGTAGCCATATATTCACAGAGGCTCGATAAACCTCTCCTACAATTGATACAATATCCACACTTTTCATTGGGATCAGCAACGACTTTATCACCAATTTCTAAATCTTGAACGCTCTCTCCAACTTCTCTAACGATTCCAGCAAATTCATGCCCTAAAATTGTATTGTCATTAGCAGGATGCCCCCCTTCCATAATTTTTAAATCGGTACCACAAATTCCACAAGCTTTTATCTCTAATAAAACGTGATCACTTTTTGTGATGCGAGGTAATTCAACCTCTTCTAATATTATATCACCACCTTGCGTATCACCCTTGTGAAATACCGCTGCTAACATTTTTTCCATTTTATTTACCTCAAGATATTCATAGGAAGCTATTGGTTATATCCCACTAAACCAAGATTTACTATTAAATATAAATTTTTAGCTAAAGACTTATATTAATAAAAATTCAAATTCAAATTACTAAATAAAATTAGTTTATAAAAATAAAGGTGATTAATGAATGAATGAAAGAAAATCTAAGAAAGTTCCTCTTGGAAAGCGAATTACTTTTGCATTTGGTGAAGTTGGAGATAATACCGCATTACAAACATTCTCATTCCTTATTTTTACATTCTACTTTGCAATTGTAGAATTACCTGTTCTTTGGATTAGCACTGGTTTTATTTTATGGAGTTTATGGAATGCTATAAACGACCCTCTTATAGGGTATCTTTCTGACCGAACAAAAACTAGATGGGGGAGAAGAATTCCTTGGATGTTAGGCGCCACTATTCCGTTAGCGTTAGTAATGATTTTACTTTTTACGCCACCATTGGCTCTTGGTTCGGATGTAGTAAACTTCATATACTTCTTTGTAATTCTAGTTCTCTTTGATACTACATATACTGCGTTTAATCTAAATTACAATGCTATTTTTTCTGAAATGTTTGTCACGATGGAAGATCGCAGTTCAACAGGAAAAGTTAGGATCAGTTTTGTGATGGTTGCACTGATTTTTGCATTTCTCCTTCCCACTCTGATCATTGAAGATATTGCTAATACAAATCCTGCCAATGTAGATATAACATTATCACAATATCAATTAACAGGAATTATTGCTGCTGTTGTAATAATTATCACATATTTCATAATTTTGAAATGGGGTGTGAAAGAACCTAAGCACATCTCAAAAGACGCTGAAACCGCAATGTCTTTTGTGAAAACACTGAAAACTACATTTAAGAATAAAACATTCCTATGGTTTTTAATACCAGCGTTAGGAACATGGATTGCTATAAATATTCTTCCAACATTAGCACCACTTTTTATGATCCATGTTCTTGGAGTTGTAGATGCGGAATTAATTGGCCTTGTTCTAGCTTTACAATTCATTGTAGCTGCTGTTTCCACGCCTTTTTGGGAATGGATTCGTGTTAAAAAAGGAGCTCGCATGGCGGGATTGATAGGAATCATAACATGGATAATTCCTATAATACTTTTTGCTTTCTCGATCAGCGTTGAAATGGTTTTTATTGTACAAATTTTCAACGGAATTGGTTTGGGCGGAGGATTATATTTCTACGATCAATGTATCGCAGAAATTATTGATGAAGATGAGATTAAACATGGCACAAGGCGATCAGGTATTTACTATGCTGTCCTTAATTTCTTTATTAGATTATCCGCGATTATTAATTTCGTTTTAATTGGGATAGTTTTTAGCACAACTGATTGGCAAACTTATAATCCAAATCCGAATAGATACGGAATTAGGACTTAAGATATTGATAGGCGTTTACCCAGCAATCGTCCTTGGACTTTCGTTGATAGGGATGTACTTCTATCCAATTAAAGGTGAAATACTCAAGGAGAACCGAAGGAAATTAACAGAATTGCATGGAGAAAAACAAAAAGGTCGGGAATAAACAAATTTTTTTTTTATTTTATTTTAATCCTTTAATTCTTCTTACTAGCCTTATAAAAAAAATAGGAAAAAAGAGTAACTAGCTATAATTTTGCTCCACAATAAGCACAATATACTGCGTTTCCTTCGCGCTTCACGGGAGTTCCACAATTTGCACAATACTTACCAGTTTCTTCAGAAGTTACTTGATTAGGAGCAGTTACCTCCACATGTTTTGCTTCACCCGTTTTAGTTGAAAATTTTCCCCTCAATTCTCCCCTTGCTTTCAAATCTAATACAATTGCTCGTGCATCTTTAACTGTAATACCCGTATTACTTGCAATCATTTCAATTGAAATGGTAGGATTTTGCTCAAATTCTTGTTTCACAACATTTCTTAACTTACTTCTGTTTGTAAGTTTGTAAATTTGGCTTGACATTATTGAGAGTCCAATTAAAATCCAGAAAAATCCAAAGAGCCACCACCAATTCGCCATATCATCAAGGAGAATATTAAACCCCCACCAGAGAAAAATACCGGCGATGATTAGAGCACAAATACTAAAACCTTCTTGATATTCATTTCTTTCGTAATGCATATTTATTCAATCTTGTTTAAATTCATTTTTTATATAATCAGTTAATGAAAGATATATATGAGTTTGAGGGACCAATATTTATAATATTCTTTTATAAATTAAAATATCCAAAATTTATGGTTCCTACTTGCTTAATTCATAAAAAATAAACCAAATCGTTAGAGTTGGTTATGGAGGAGCAACTGAGTTGTTAATTGTGTTAAAAACATCATTCACTTCCACTTGGTCTTCAGTTAAAAGAATGACTAAATGTTCAAGAATTTTTATTGATAAAATATAATAATTATCAGTATGAATTATATTAAAATCTGGACTATGTAAACCGATACTTTCAGTGGTTTCTTCTGCCAATTCATATAATTGAGAAATATTCAAAGATATAGAAGCTTTGTTAAACTCTTCCTCGTTGATGTATGATTTCTTTATGACTCCGTTTTCTGAGGAGATTAAAATAAAATAAACTGATGGACCTAAATCCTTAATCAAATTGTTCAATATAACATCCATATCTATAGTAAGCGTCATCTAATTAATTTATAAATTTGAATTATAAATATGTTTGGGTGAGATTTTATGTGAGTACTATGTTCTCGCACACTTATCTTTTAATACCTATGATTGACCAATTAAATTGAAAAATATTTTTCCACTATTGGTTCAAATTTATGAAACTGGTTAAGATCGCCATTAAAATCTTTCAGGCAGTCGTAGTATAGTTCAAAAAATTCCTCTTTTAGCAATTCCATATATCTTTGAATAACTTCAGAAGGTCTTGATTGTTCGATAAGATATGCAAATATTATTCCTTCTTCAACAGTTATAAGGAACTGCTGGTTTTCAAAATTAATCGCTTGAAGATTTTCTCCAGAATTTTTCCCAATAATTTCGTTTGAAAACATTAAGATTGCTGACAGAAACCCCCCGATTTGTATAGAGTTTTCTAATAGCTTTGTTTTATCATTTCTGATTCTCGTAAATAATGTGTGACCTGTTGTACTAATTACAAAGAGAGCTGAAAGGCCTTTAGCACTAGGAATAGCTTTATTACAGATTTGACTAATTTTCGAATGTGAGACATTAGAACTATATGTTTTAACTAATAATCTCGAAAGTGAACAAAGGTCTGCGTAATTAGCTAACTTATCTTTCTCGTTTATATAAAAAACTGCTATTTTCTCATTCTCTGCAGAATAAAAATGAATGTTAACAGTATAAACTCCTAATAAATCAATTATTTTCCCTTCTTCCTTACTATTTATCTCGAGACGATAGAGATGTATTAAATCTTTCAGTAATGAGCAGCTTATGCCTTTATTGAACACAATACTATATCGATTTTTTGTCATTGAAACTAAACTAATACCTAAAACTTGAATTGCCGCTGGTACCTCAAATGAATCCTGAGAATTATTCTCTATTTCGATCATTTTTCATTATTTGTAAAAAGAGTAATTTGTGGTCAAAACTGGGAAAGACGATCATTATATTGTGTTCATAATATTTAAATGTATGGTAACTTTTGTGTAAAAAAGTAATCCCCGTATATAAAATGAGAAAAAGGAAATTTATTATAAAATGTAAAAAAGCTAAATAGTGCCCTTTCCCAATAATTTAACAAGAAACTGCCCTTTATGTTTTTTTATAACAAAGATCCACAAATTACTCCCAATAATAATATATTTTGTTAACAAATTTGTGAAATATAAAATTAATAGTGGGCCTGGCAGGATTCGAACCTGCGACTTTGGGTCGATGGAATCTTCCACCTGACATCCCAGTCCGAAGCCGGGTACCCCTCGGATCGCTCGATAAAATATCGCACAATTATCCAGACTAGATTACAGGCCCGATTTTTTCTAAATTCATAATATGAAGAGAAAAGATCGAATGTTTATTGATATATTTTATTTCTAAAAAAATTATCTATCCCATGATAATTAAGCAATTCTTATTTGTTAATCGGAATTATACGCGATATAATCCATGTATCTAAAAAATAAAGAGAGTAAATTTTTTGCGCACATAGCATCGGATAAGTGTCCCCTAATTTTGATTAATCCTCTCATAAACGCATCATCTGCTTGAATTTTCCGTGTTATAACATTTTTCATGGTAGTTTTAGTAACAAAAAAGTGAATTACATCCAACTCTTCTGAGTTTTCCTCGTAGTACGAATTATTGTAAGCAACCAATCTACCGATCTTTTTTAGCCAGATGTTATAATCTATATCTTTAATGTATATATGGTAAATTTTATCATCATATAATTCTAATTCTTCCTGAAATTCTTCGGTTTCATTAACGATCTTTATTCCTAATCTAATAAACTTGTCTATTGTAGATTTTAATGCACTTTTTGACGAATCTAATGAGTTCAACATCATCAGTATAGCATTCGAGTCAATCATTACTAAAACTTATCCCTCTAACACTTTATTTTGAAAAATATTATGTTCGCAATTCTTCCAATTAATATTATGAAAATACTATTGATAGATCATTTATAGTTTTATATAATATTGCCATGATAAGAAGCCAAAAACGATTATTTAATACCGTTTTTTTTTCGTAAATACTTCACAAATATTCGGAAAAGCTTTATATATCTTAACCCTTGAGAGAGAGATCCTTCGACATTAATCTTTCCTTTCATGAAAGCGTCTGTTCCGCTTAACTTATTTTTTAAAATTTGAATAAGTATATCTTTATTGAAAGTAATAGCGAATAATGCTTTTGGGTTAACTCCTTTCTCGTATTGAAGTTTTCCATCTGAAACCTCCAACCAATAATTAAAATCTGCATCGAGCACATATGTTTGATAAATGTCGTCAAACCCAGTTAATTCTTCCTTAAGTTCTTCTGTATTATTCATGATTTTTACTACCGCTTTGATGATCTTATCAAGTACATTTGCAAATTTTGGACTCTCTATGTTCAGATGTTCCAAAATTGAACTAATTGGGTTCTGAGCGTTCATAAGTATACAGATAAATACCTCTTTGAAAAATCCTTATTCCTATAAATAAAGATAAAACAACTATTTATTTGTTTTTCTTCAGAAAAAAGCAATATAATAATGTGAAACCAAGGGAAAATAAATTAAAAAACTATTAAACTCTCTAAAATAGCCTAGACTTTTTGGAACCTAATATAAAACATTTGATCCATCATCTTTTCTTCTACGCTTCTAAATCCAATCGAAGTACCTAGGTTTAAATAATATTCTAAATCTTGTTCTTTATCCCATTTTGTAGCATACCCCGTTGAAATTTTTTTCTCACCAATTTTAACTTCAAGGTAAAGACCATACAAATCCTTATCTGAAATACCACGATTTGGAATTTTAAAATCCCAGATGACAAATTCCCCTCCCTTTTTTGTAACGCGATAAATTTCCTGAAAAACTTTTTGATGGTTTGAAAGAGGAATATACATTAGGGTGAAAAAAGCGGTCGTAGTGTCGAAGGTCTCGTCTAAAAACTGTAAATCCTTTGCATCCATGATGATTTTTAAGTAATCTCCTGGAGCTGCTTCCTTCAGTTCAGCTTCCCGACGATCAATGGCTACTACTTGTTCCCCTTTTAGCTGGCCAATTATCCCCTCCCCTCCACCTCCAATATCCAAGATTCTACCTTTTAATTCGACATCAATAAGATCAATCTTTTGTAGCTCGATAAATTGAATTTTATCTTCCATTTTATCTTCCATAATATATAATCCAAAAATTCATTTGTTTAATATTTTTATACTGCATTTTTTTTTTCCACTTGAATTCTTTTCATCGTAAAATAGCAAAAAATGGAATTTAAAATAAAATTTTTATATTTGGAATTATTTCTACCGTTATACTAAAATAAAATAATTCTATTTTTTAGTAAAAAAGCCCACATAGTGTAGTTCGGTCCAGCATTCGGGACTGTCACTCCTGCGACCCGGGTTCAAATCCCGGTGTGGGCGCCATTTTTCCCCTTTTGTCTTCCTAAGAAACAATAATTTTTTTTACATCTCAATAAATATAATAAGAATGGTATTTTTAAAACCGAATTCCCCAACCCTAATAAAAACTTTTCGAACTTCGTAGAAGAAACGATTAAAGGTTTTTAAACTACAATTACTTATCTTTAATCACAATTCAAATTTAATTCAAATTTAAAAATATTAGTTAAAACTCAAAAAGAGGTTAAACAATAATGGTTGACAAAGCCTTATTAAAAGAAATAAAGGAAAAAATAGACGCTGGTGCTGCTGCATCAGATGTAAACGATACTCTAAAAGTATACGAACTCTTTAAGCAAGTAGCTGAAGAGAACGACGATTTAAAAGAAGAATTGGAAGATATGGATATCACTATCCAAATGAATATAACAGATGCTGACGCTAAGTTTTGGCTTAAGGCGAAAGAGGGTACCATGGAATTTGGCGAAGGTACTGTGGATAATCCATCGTTCACATTCTCCGCCACGAAAGAAGTAGGTGCCGGTATGTTATTCGGTGAAGTTGATGCCACTAGCGCTTATATGGCCGGTGATATCACCGTAGAGGGTAACCTACAAGATGCTATGGCATTTCAAGAGATTATCGAATTAGCTTTAGAAGCTCTTGAAGATATGTTTGAAGATCTATAAAAAAGCCGCATCTTCTTTAGTATTAGCTCAAATCTTACTTTTTCTTTTTAATTCTACACTTTTTTTAAATTATTAATTTTAATCGGAAAATCTGAATTTCTTAATAATCGACAAATTTTGCAAATTCACGCCGTCGCAACCTATAGAAATTATGGATTTCGCAGTATAATCGATAAAAGATATAAAACCTTTTTATATTGTAAAAAGTTATACATCATAGTATTTATTTAATCGATCAAAATCGTAAATTAAATACCATATCATAAAATATAATAGAAGGTTGAAAAATCATGGTTGATGAAGCGTTAATAAAGGAATTGAAAGGAAAATTTGACGCCGGGGCTGCTGCTTCGGACGTAATGGATACTTTAAAAGTTTTCGAGCTGTTCAAACAGATTGCCGTAGAAAATGAAGATTTAAAAGAAGAATTGGAAGATATGGATATTACTATCCAAATGAATATTACCGACGCTGATAAGAAGTTTTGGCTTAAGGCGAAAGAGGGAACGTTAGAATTCGGCGAAGGTGATGTGGAAAATCCATCGTTCACATTCTCCGCCACGAAAGAGGTAGGCTCCGGTATGTTATTCGGCGAAGTTGACGCTACTAGCGCATACATGGCTGGAGACATTACCGTCGAGGGAAATCTTCAAGACGCAATGGCTTTTCAAGAGATCATTGAATTAGCCTTAGAGGCTTACGAAGATTTAGCTGAAGATTTATAGAAAGTCTGTATTGTAACCAATGTAAAACCATATAGGAAATCTCTTCAAACTTTTTTTTATTTTATTTATTTTTATAATTTCAGAATTATACCTAATTAGCCTCAAGCTTAAAGATTTTATCATTCTTTTTAACTTCCATATCAACCAAAATTCCTAGGGTTATTCTATCCTTTTGTGTTTTAATAAACGGTGTTTCAGTTAGATTTCCTTTTTGTTTAATTTGTATTGACGTAATTTTCTGACGCAAATATGTATCAGTATGGGTTCCAATTATGAATATTTCGTCATCTAGCTGTAATTTTCCTCTAGACAGGAGTATTTTTGCGGCTTTTTTATCAGGAAAATAAGAAAGAACTTTTCCTATTTCAACTTTTTTATAGTTAGAAATATTTCCATCAAATTCTCGTTGAATTTCACTTCCCTTTGGCATTCCAAAGTAAAAACCTGTTGAAAAACCCCTGTTATACACTTTACTTAATCGTTTAAGCCATTCTTGGACTTTATCCTGACTAAACGTATTGTCGTAGTACGCATCAATGGCTTCTTTATAACACGCGGTCGTTTCTTCTATATAAATTGGATCTCTCATTCGTCCTTCTATTTTAAAAGCGTCAATATTGGCTTCAATTAACTTTGGGATGTGTTCAATCATACATAGATCTTTGGAATTTATAAAAAACACTCCATCGTAAAGAAACTCGTTTGATTGGTCGTCGTATACCCGCCATTTTCTGCGACAGGGTTGGACGCACCTTCCTCTATTAGCAGAATACTCTTGGGAACCACAAACCTCAGCTGAGAAGTAACACCGCCCGGAAACAGAAGTACATTGAGCTCCGTGAATAAATGTTTCTATTTCAGCTTTTTGAATCTTTATCTTTATATCTTTAATTTGGTCTAAAGAAAGTTCTCTTGCAAGAATTAATCTTTCTGCTCCTAATTTTTCGTAGAAGTTTGCTGTTCGGGAATTTGAAATATTGGCTTGAGTAGAAATATGAAAAGATAAACCCTTTTCTTTAACGGATTCAATCACGCCGATATCGTGAATGATTACAGCGTCAATTTCTGCTTCGACGGCATTATCTAACACTTTATCGAGGAGGTCAAATTCGTTTTCATATACAATCACATTTGTGGTTAAATAAGCCAAAATATTGTTATCGTGGCATTTTTTTACGATACTGTTTAAATCGTCTAACTTGATATTATCGCTAAACATTCTCATATTAAAAGCTTCTACGCCGAAAAAAACAGCATCTGCTTTACCTAAGACTGCATTTAAGGATTTTAAGTTTTTTAAAGGTGTCATTAGTTCTACTCTTTTTTTTGTTTGACCCATCATGTTCAATTCCCTCTCATAATAATTTTTAGTTAAAAAATTTCACTTGAAAAAATAACTTATCGAATAAGATAAATGTCAAAAAGAATAAAAAAAAAATTGTTCTTAAGTATTAGATTACAGTAAACCACAGATAAAAGAGAACAACGCCGATTATAAAGAATATTACTGCTAGAATGTACGTCATGTGCCTAGAATAGTTACGGTATCGTTTACCTGCTTCAGTCCAAATCGTGTCTACCTGAAAATATGGACTTGGACCTCGTCTGTACCACCCTTGAATTTGTACATTTTGCCCCACTAATCTATCAGCTCTCGCAAGTGCCCACCAGAAATCAACAAGCCGAAAACCAAAGCGATAATCTATGTACATTAGACCCGTTTTATCTTGAAAGTATAAATCTTCCGATAACCAATATCCCGCTATTCCTTTCCCAACTATTTTACCTTCAATTATTGAGGGTAAGGGACGAATTGGTGAGACATTTATGGTTGAAACCAATTCAACCACGTCATTAGGCGCGAATCCTTTTCGATACATGAAGGATGTTCTACTTATGACTCCAAATCCCATAATGAAGAAACCAACAGCCCATAATAGAATTAAATTGTTAATCGTGGTCAGAGTTCCAATAGGTAGAAAACCTAAAAACCCAAATATCCATACAGCTGATAACGCAACTAAAATTATGAAAATGATTGTAGGTAGACTTTTAACAAATAGATCTGTTATGAATTTCCCTGCCATGGATTTACCTACTTGTTGTTCTTTGATCTGTTTTGCTCCGGAAAAATCGTACTCTACAGGGACTTCATAAGTCGCACATTGTTCATTCAATCGTTGAATTCTTTTTGCCGGAAGCGGATGAGTACTGAATATCTGAAAGTATTTTGCCCATGGATTGAACAAGTCCCACCCTGCTGCAGCCTCAACAGATCTTTTTGAAATTTGACCCGTATTGTCCATTGTTTGCACAGCTACAGCTGCTGCTTTCTTCGGATCAAAAATACCTAATCCCCGGAGTCCTCGTACACTGGATTTACGTTTTTCTTTAATTTCTGCCTCTGTTCCGGTTGCTAGCAATCCATACGCAATTTTAATTAAAGCAGTTGATAACATATTTGGATTTTCGGTTAATTCAGCAGAGTGTTGATCCGCAAAGTACTCTCGAATTCGACTTACGAATAAAGATATTAGAAATCCGATATAATAACTTATATAGGACACTATAGCAACCGCAATTAATGCTAAAAAAATATAACTTCCTGCATCGTTATCCCTAGATCTTCTTAAGCTCGAAAATCGTACTGTATAATAAGACCATCTAGCAATTGTTAATAATATTAGAGGAATCGCAAAAACTACAGTCATAAGAATGAAATCGTTATGGACAATGTGACCTAACTCATGGGCAACGACAGCTCTCTGTTCATTTTCGTCCAGATAATGTAGAATTCCATCGGTTATTACCAACCTGGCGCTATTTTTAGTGTAGCCAAAAGTGAAAGCTTGAGGGTTCAAATCGTGGATTATTCCCATTCTAGGGGTTTTGATTTCTTGTATTGCGACAACTTTGTCTACAACATCAGCTAAATGGGGATATTGGTAGGTAAAATCCTCGTAGGGAATCCAGTCGATTCTATACATCCATCTAATGAATATTGGGCCCATGCCATATTGAAATAATATTATTAGAATCGTAAATGCTATCATTATTAGCAAGCCAAAAAGATTACTCGGTAAAAACCAGACTCCGATAGTAAAAACTACAGCATAGATAAGAGCAAATAAAAACATTACCGCAAGGGTAGATGCTAATTTTAATCCCATTTTTAATCACTCAAAGTTTAATTTAAACATTTAATTTTTTTTGATAAATTTTCTATTTCTTAAAATAAATTAACTATGATACCCAAACCGTTCTTAATAAATAATTTTAACTACTAGAATTTAAAATTGTAAGGATTATGAATCGTTTTCGAAAAGAATAAAATGAATTGCTTTCATTATAATTTCAGCAAAATTTTAGAGTGTAATTTAGGTGTTTTTACTATCGATGCTAACTTGAAGCGATTATACAACGCAACAGACAACCTTATTAAACAGCAGTTTTATAAGAGTGGGAGCGATACGATCATAGGTAGGACGCCTGAAATTTCAATCAAAATTAAAAATTCGGGTCAGATCGTCAAGAAATACGAAAATTTGTTTAACCAAAATATGCATCTCTTTTTAGAGGAGGACTATATGAAATTTTTTACTCCTTTCAAGAGAATTAAGGGTGTGGATGAGAATCACTTAAGGGAAATATATCAAGATATTCAAATCAAATTAGCAGCAATGCATGGCACTGAATTTGATACGGTTATTATGTATACAATAGTCGTTAGTTCTTTAACTACAAGTATCCGTGAAATACAATTTAATGAATCTATTAAAGAATTAATCGTTAGAGTGAGAGAAAAAACTAACGTTATAAGTGTTAAGCAAATTGAGAAAGAGTTAGAAAAGTTATTCATGCGAAACGATAAGAACGTGTCAATTTTATATAACATTTCATATCTCACCGCATTAGCAGAATCTTTTAACTTCGCGAAAACTGCTCGAACATGTAAGATTCAAAGGAGTAAACACATTAATCATATTGTAAACTCAATCCTTTTTTCTCTTGCTTAATTTTTACCCTAAAAGGTGGTAACAAATTCTTATCACAGAATTTCATCATTTATATAAAAAGGAAGGGTTAAACCCAAATGTGATTAAAACTTTCCAAAATATAATTTACTCATACTTTAAACAATATGGAAGAGAGTTTCCTTTTAGGAGAGAGATAAGTCCTTATAATGTTGTAATTTCAGAAATGATGTTACAGCAAACTCAAACCAATAGGGTGTCTGAAAAATTCGAACAATTTATCCAAGAATTTCCTGATTTTCAATCTTTAGCAAATGCGCCCCTAAATAATGTGTTAAAAGTTTGGCAAGGCTTAGGCTATAACCGTAGAGCCGTAGCGCTAAAAAATATTGCCGAAAAGGTAGTTAACGAATTTGACGGAATTTTGCCAGCTGATGTCGAGATTTTAAAATCATTTCCTCATATAGGTCACAATACAGCTTCATCGATAGTAGCATTTGCATTCACTATGCCCACCTTTTTCATTGAGGTGAACATTAGACGCGTTTATATTTATTACTTTTTTCCTGGCAAAAATTTAGTTAACGACAGCCTTATCCTCCCAATTGTAAGAAAAACTTTGGATCGGGCTAATGTACGAAAGTGGTACTACGCTTTAATGGATTACGGAGTAATGCTAAAAAAAACTCATCCTGAATTGAACAAAAGGAGCGCCCATTACAGAAAACAATCAAAATTTAAGGGATCAGATCGAGAACTCAGAGGAAAAATCTTAAGACTCCTGATCGCAAACATTAATTTGACTGAATCTGATATATTGAAGGAATTGAATATAAGTTCTAAAAAACTGAACGATATTTTGAATGTTTTAATCAAAGAAGGATTTATTAAAAAAGAGAAACACCTATTTTCAATTTCTTAATTTCTTCGATTAAAATAATTTGCTATATCTTCTGCTAGCTTTTCTTGCTTTTTCCAATCCCCGTAAGCAAGTCCTTTTGAAGTTAGTTCAGATATTACCTTTTTAGTTTTTTCGTTAATTTTTTTTACAGCTTCATTTGCAAACACTGTCTGTGGTAAGGGCATGAAGCTATGTGTATGAATTTTAGCCCCCAAAATAGACAATTCTTTCATAAAATCTATAGTAAGGTTAATATCTTCATCTGTTTCGTTAGGCAAATTAAAAATAAAGTCAACATTTGCGATAAGTCCAGATTTTACCGTTAATTTCAC
The DNA here is from genome assembly GCA_029856235.1 of Promethearchaeia archaeon. Lineage (GTDB taxonomy): Archaea > Asgardarchaeota > Lokiarchaeia > Sigyniarchaeales > SOKP01 > SOKP01. The sequence continues at coordinate 15,270 of JAHQWP010000071.1, read as the reverse complement.
TGCGTTATATACATCATCAATCGTATGGCCTCTATTACACGAGTTCAATATCTTTTGGCTACCTGATTGAGCACCAATTACAATATTATCGTTTGCAGCGTATTTTCGCACTAACCCTAATGTCTCATCAGTTACATGCTCAGGTCTAACTTCAGAAGGAAAAGATCCAAAATAAATTCTTCCTTTAGGCGCAATTATCTTTTCGATACTAATTAATAATAGCTCTAATTCCGGAAGATTGAGAGTTTTTCCATCTTGCGAACCATAAGAAAAGGCGTTAGGAGTTATAAACCTAATGTCGGTTTTTTCATATTCTTTCATAATTTTAACAGCGTCACAAATAGACTTGATACTTCTATGTCTCGGGGTTGTTCCTAAAATATAAGGTGTTTGACAAAAATAGCAGACATAAGGACATCCTCTAGTTATTTCAATGGCTCCATATTTAATGTTCCTACTTGGTAAAGCCGGATATTTATTTAAATCTAACCATTCTCGTTTTTTAGTTAAAATTATTTTACCATCCTTATCTAAATACGCGATTCCTTTAATTTCATTCAAGCTTTTATTATTTTTTGCATTAGTAAGAATTTCGATTAAAGTTTCTTCACCCTCACCCCTTACAACTAAATCAAAACCCATTTTAAGAGTACCTTCTGGATCTCCAGTAGGGTGGGGTCCGCCTGCAATAAATAATACTTTAGTCCCATATTTTTTTCGTAAAGATTTGACTAAATCCCTAACCTCCCATAACTGAGTAGTAAAAAAAGAAATAGCTAATACCGTTGATTCATGTTTATCGCTAATTTCTTCTAAATCATTATATAGGTTCTCTTTACCACGAATGAAGTAAATTTCGATGTCATTTAATTTACGTTCTGTTTCGATAGCAGCAACTAACGCATTAAAACTGAAGATATTTTGTTTCTGATAAAATACAACAAAACCAACTTTTTTTCGCAAACACATAATAATACTTTGCTATATTAAGAATATAGAATCTTTTGTTGATTAAAATTATAATTCATAAATATTTTAATAAAAATAAAAAGTGAGAAAAATATGCTTTTTGTAGAATTATTTGCTACAGATCCTTCTATGGTGGGCTTAGCATGGTTTGATTTTTATTCGATCGGACACCTCTGCTTTGGGATTGGAGTGTTTCTTTTTTTGAGCTTATTTTATACCGTTCCAAAAAACAAAGGAAAAACACCCATATTTTCACTACTCTTTGTTTTCATCCTAACACTGGGAATATTGATCCTTTGGGAGGCTTTAGAATATTTCGTTTTTATTGATCTCGGTTGGAAATTCGAAGGGCGCGCAGACAGTTGGCAAAATATCACAACAGACTTAATTATTGGAGCTTTCGGAGGAATTCTGTCTTGGATCTTTTGTTACGAAATTGTTGGTAAAGATAAAAATGTTTGGGCTTATTATATTTTCGGAATCATAGGATTTACATTGTGGCTGGTTGTGTTTATGATCCTACGCGCTTTTACAATAACATAACTCCTATAAACTTATTTTTTTAAATTTTATTTCTTTTTTTTACAAAGAGAGTATTTATTAAACTAAAGGTGATTTTTGTTAATATTCAAGATTATATCGAATTAAGAAGGGGGACAATCCCTCTGATATTCTCAGTTCCTCACGGTGGAACCACTAATTTTGAAATTTTACCCGATAGGATAAACGGTATTCATGGAGTTGACAAAGAAACAATAAGGCTTACTTTTGATTTAATAGAAAAAATTCACGAATTTACTAATTTAAAATCTAAAGATAATTGGATGCCCTCCTATATCATTTCAAAAATTAAAAGAGTGAAAATAGATTTTAATAGAAAAGAAACCGAAGCTTTTTATTTAAAATCTAATTTGGCTAGAGAAATATACCAGTATTACCATAATAAGATTTTAGAGTTAATTTCTTACAATTTAAAAAAATTTAATCGATCCCTATTGATCGACATTCACGGATTTGAAAAGAGCAAAAGACCTAAAGGATTTCGCGATGTAGAATTGGTTTTAGGCACTAATAATTTAGAATCTATGTTTCCTGAAAAGTTACCTAAGAAAGATTGGGGTAAAAACTTCCGAGGGAAAATAATTAGAAAATTCAACGACCTAACCATCCCAATCGCGCCAGGACATCACACCAGGAAAGAATATGCCTTAACGGGGGGGTTTATTATACAAAAATATGGAGCAAGTCGAATTAAAAATAGTCAAGCAATACAAATAGAGTTTTCAGATAATGTTCGTCTGTACGATGCTCTATTAAGAGAAAAAACTTTAAAATCTTTAGCTCAACTATTCTTTGAAGAACTTTCTCTTACAGATTGAAACGAATCAAATACTTTTTTTCAATCAATTCTCGTTAGAATCAATTTCAAATAATATTTTAATGATGAATTATAAATAATAGAACTCTTTCTAGGATATATAAAAATTAACCATATGATTTTGACATATTTTTATGAGCGATGATAAGATTGATATAAGCGATTTAGAATCTTTTATCAGTGGTTTACAAACTTCGCTAGATATGCTTGATGGAGCAGATCCAACTCAATCAAAAGGATTTCAGATTCAATTGGCAAAAACTATTTCTGCGTTAAGAATAAAAAAAATTGAACGATTTGAGCCATTACCCAAAGTTTTAGGAAATGCAACTAAAGAGGATATAAAAAATTACTTATTAAAAGAATTAGAACGATTAATGCATTATTTAGATACCCAGGAATATCCCAGGAGCAAATTTGATTTAGTCAAGAAAATCGTTCATTTAAGAGCCGAAATTAATAGAATTTAATATCTTTTAATTTCTTATCCTCATTTTAGTACTATAGGTGGTTCAAATTTTAATCGATGTCCATTGCCATATTAATCTATATTTAACAATTGAACAAGTTATTAAGAATGCTCGAGACAATGGTGTTGAGAAAATAGTTGCTGTAGCAATGAGTTCTATAAGCCAAGAGAGGGTTTTAGAAATAGCCCGCCAATATAAAGAGGTTTATGCTTCATTGGGGATTCATCCTGAAGAGGTAAAAATGAACGAGAAAATAGAGCAACAGCTAGATTCAATAATTACGTTAATTAAAAAAAACAAAAATTATGTATGTGCTATTGGAGAAATTGGTCTAGATCACTACTTCGTTAAAGACAAAGAGTTATATCCACTTCAAAGGACAATTTTTGAAAAAATGTTATTGCTCGCTCAAGAATTGAATCTCCCAGTTAATCTCCACACAAAAGGTGCTGAAAAGGCAGTATTTAATATCTTACCCTCATATAATATCCCCAATGTCAACATTCATTGGTATACGGGACCAGAAAAATTCTTAAATCTTGGAATAGACAGAGAATATTTTTTCTCAATTACCCCCGCAATTAGTTATTCGCCTGCTGTAAAAAAAGTTGCTTTAAATGTTGATAAAGAACACCTTCTTTTGGAAAGTGATGGTCCAGTGAAATATTCTGGGGAGGTGGGAGTTCCAGCAATGGTTAAAAATGTTTTACATGCTATTTCAAAGTTAAGAGAAATTAAATCAGATGAATTAGAAAAGCAAATTGAAGAAAATACGAGAAAAATTTTTCCAAAAATCTTCTAAATCACAAAATGCCGAAATTAGGTCGGTAGATCCCACGAGACTGAAGGAGAGATGAGGAGCTATTATACCTATTGATCTCTGAATATAGTAAATTTCTTAATAAATAAAACCTCAAAAATTCTAAGAAAATCTTTCCTAGGAAATTTTTAAAAATAACATTTTTAGATACTTCTAATTGTTTTGAATAAGGAATAATTTTAATAAGGAATTTTTATTACCTTCCATATTATAAAAAAAAGAAGTGAAAAGGATGAGTAAAAAAGGTGCTAGAATAAAAATAGACGAGTACAAAGGACCTTTAGGTTCCATCAAAGGTTTTGAATTAACTACTGGCAAAGTAAGTTGGGGCGATGAAACAGAATGGGAACCAATGGGGCCAACCCCAAAACCTCATATTCCTACATTGCGAGACTGGTTCTTTAAACTCATGGATAGATATCCTCCCTTCTACATGCCTATCTGTGACATGTGTTGTCTTTGTACATATGGGAAGTGTAATCTTTCGAAAGGAAGAACCGGAGCTTGTGGTATTAACATGGAGACTCAACAAGCAAGAATCGTAGAAATCGCTTGTTGTATAGGTGCTTCATGTCATTCTGCTCATGGAGATCATTTACTTCATTGGCTTAAAGAGAAATATGGGAATGTCCCAATAGATTTTGGTAATAATATCGAGGTCGAAATGCCTCATACTCGATTAGTCGTAGGTATGAAACCTGAAACATTAGAAGATTTAGAGACGGCAATGGAATGGGTACATTATATAATTACCCATTTAGTCGCATCGGGCCACACAGGACAAGAATCGTCTCATTTAGATTACGAAGCCAAAAGCTTCCTTGCCGGATTAGCAGATTCGGTAGGAATGGAGATATCAGACGCCGTTCAAATTGCTGCGTATGGATTCCCCGCGGGAGAACCTGATGTTCCAATTGTAGAATTAGGCATGGGAACCATGGATGTAGAAAATAAAGCAGCGATATTAATGATAGGGCACAATGTTGCGCCTGGAGTAGAACTTGTTGATTATGTGCGGGAACATAACTTAGACGAAAAAGTAGATGTAGGAGCAATTTGTTGTACTGCTTTAGATTTAACCAGGTATTATAATGGAGCAAAGGTCGTTGGATCATTATCTAGACAAATGCACTTTATCCGCTCTGGTTTGGCAGATGTTGTCATGGTCGATGAACAGTGTGTCAATCTTCGAAGTTTTGAGCAAGCCCAACTCGTAGGGGCTCCATTTATTGCAACTAACGAAAAAAATATGGGGGGCTTACCAAATAGAACAAACGATCCTGCAGAAGAAATAGTAGACGATTTAGTTAGTGGTAAGCAACCTGGAGTCCTAATCTTAGATCCAGTAAAGGCAGGAAAGGTGGCTGTTGAAACGGCTATTAAAGTTCGCCCAATTAGAAAATCTCGAAGCGCTGTTCCCGACGAGGAAGGTTGTATCCAAATGGCTTACAATTGTAATGGGTGCGGCAATTGTCAACGCAATTGTCCTAACGATTTACCCCTTGTTGAAGGAGTACGATTAGCGAAAGAGGGTGATTTTTCAGTATTAGAGAGGGTTTATGACGATTGTTTAGATTGTGGGCGCTGTGAAGCTGATTGTATGAAAAATGTATCTCCATTAACGCTCATAATGCATGCGGGAAGAGATAAGATTAGAAATGAGAAGTTTAATGTTCGAGTAGGACGAGGTCCTATACAAGATACAGAGATTCGAAATGTTGGAGCCCCAATCGTACTAGGAGAAATACCCGGGATAGTTGCAATTATTGGTTGTGCGGCTTATGGCAAGGATATTCAAGAGTTATATAAACTCGCAGAGGAATTCTGCGTGAGAAATTACATCGTAGTAGTTTCCGGTTGTGGGGCTATGGATATCGGTTTAGTAAAAGATGAAGACGGTAAAACGCTCTATGATAGATTTCCTGGAGATTTTGATCGAGGAGGATTAGTCAATGTTGGTTCATGCGTTTCAAATCCACACATTACTGGTGCTGCGATAAAAGTAGCGAATATATTTGCCAGACGACCATTAAGGGGTAACTTTGAGGAAATTGCTGATTACATTTTACATAGAGTTGGAGCTGTTGGCGTTGCGTGGGGTGCTATGTCTCAAAAAGCTGCCAGTATAGCCAGTATGGCAAATAGTGTAGGAGTTCCAGCTGTAGTGGGTCCACATGCCGCAGAATATCGGCGTATGTATGTCGGTCGATCTGATAACGAAGATTCGTGGAAAGTATATAACGCGAGAGACGGAACTGCTGGCCATATAGTTGGACCAGGACCAGAACATTTATTAGTGACTGCTGAATCCATTGAACAAGCTATTTGTTTAGTTGCAAAAATGTGTTTAAGACCTGCCGATAATTCAAAAGGTAGGATGATTAAATTATCGCATTGGATTGACCTCGAACGAAAATACAAAGGAATAGACTTTCCAAACGATTTAGAAAAGTTCATTCGAGTAGACGCGGATATCCCTATTAACATGAAAGACGGAATTGTAGAATTCTTAAAGGAAAAAGGTTGGGAACCAAAAGAAATAATTGATCCAACTTTACTTAAACGACTTTGTCACGTATAAAGAATTTTCTTTATTTTTTTATTTAAATCTCTTACAATTTTAATTTTGTTCTATTAACTTAATTACATCCTCAGGAAATTCTTCTTAGTTACTGAACTTTTTTTTGCAACTATACAAATCAAATCATAGAAATGATATATATGGACAAATCAACGCTTTTGAGAACGGTAAAGGTGAATATATTTTTCTTGGTGCTGATGAAAAAAAAAGGGAATTAGTAAGATAGTTGGATTAAATAGCTATCTTTCTAAAAAATCCATAACATTAGATAAGCTTAAACGAGATATTTAGATTAAATGTTGGAATTACTTAGAGAAAGATCCTCGCATTGAAGCAAATGAATATCAAGGAAAAATTTTGCTAAGAATAAAAATTCTTTCAAAAACATTCTTGACTTCTTTAGAGGAGTAGAATCTAAATCTTCTTTATATGATTCTGGAAGTGAAGTTAAATTATTATAGCTTAAATCTAGTATTCTTAGTTTTAATAATTCAGACAATATCTCTGGAAATGATGATATCAAATTTTTTTTAGATTTAATGAGTTAAGTTCATTTAAAGCTCGTATTGAATCAGGATGTAATTAATTACTTTGATGATGACTTGGATCAAAGAATATTAAGAAAGGTATGATAAATATTACTCTTATTATTCAATTAAATACTTCCAAATTTAAAATTCAATAATTTAAAAGAGAGAAGATAGTTTTATGGATGATCTTTACTGCATAAATTAGTTATTTAGATAAGATTTTTTTATATACATTGATATAATCGTCAACCATCCTATCGACAGAAAATTTTTCTTCAACCCATTTACGGCAATGTAACCTATTAATGTCTTTAATGTAGTCCAAAACATTGACAGCTTCTTCAATTGACTTTACTAAAAATCCTGTTTTTGTATTATGTATGACTTCGGCCATACTTCCCCTTTTAAATGCTATTACTGGAGTACCACAAGCCATTGCTTCTACAACAGACAATCCAAACGGTTCGTTAAAATTAACCGGATGAAGTAATGCATAAGCTTCCCCTAATAATTTATTCCTTTGTTCAGGACTAACACTTCCTATATAATCGATTTTATTACTATTTAAATGGGGTTTAATTTCTTGTTCATAATATTTTTCATCTTGTATAATTCCTGCCATTATTAATCTCATTCCGGATTTGAGTGATATTTCAATTGCCTCTCTAGCTCCTTTATCGTTATGAACCCTTCCAAAAAATAATAGATATTTACCGATTTTTTCCATAAATGTGAACTGATTAAGATCGATTCCATGATGAACGGTAGCAATATATTCAAGTTCATGACTACGATCTGCCTCACTAATAGATACATAATAACAATTTTTATTATACTTTTTATATACAGGTAAGATTTTTGGGGAAGAAAATCCATGAATTGTTGTTAATACCGGAGTTTTCGTCATCTTCGAGTAAGTTAAGGGAAGATAATCAAAGTTATTGTGAATAATATCAAACTCATCACCTCTTTCAAATACTTCTGAGATATGTAAACATTCCCATACTTTTGGTATCAATTCTTTATCTTCTTCATACCCTTGAGGACACACTCCAACTAGACGAGCTTTAGTTTCCGAGTCTTTAGTCGCAAAAAGTGTTACTTCAATCCCTCTTTCAACAAGCCCTTCAGTCAATAATGAGACAACAGATTCCCAAGGACCATAATGATGTGGAGGTGTACGCCACGCAATGGGGGAAAGCATTGCTATGTGCATTTTTTACCCCCTCCCAGAGAATTATGATCCTTAATCGAATTTTCAATTATAAATCTCTCATTTTTAAAATTGATATATCATTCATCCTCCTTTGTTATTATATCAATTTCAAGTAGGGTGTCTAGGTGATACATATTTAACAGCGAGAGTAACCAAGCTAAGGTGGATTCTGCTCCTTGATTTCTACCTTTTCCTGTGGCTGATAACCCATCACTGCATCCTCCAGTTTTATAATCATAAATTGCAAGGTTCAAATCATTACGTCCTAAGAACCATTCTAAACAGCGACGTGCTTCATTAATCCATTTATTATCTTGAGTGACTTTAAAAGCTTCAATACATGCTTCAAGGATGCTCTGGGCTTCAAGGGGTTGTTGATCAAATCGTGCAATCTCACCACCTTTAGGATACCATCCATTATTGCCAATAGGAGTGAGGTATCCTTTTTCATTTGTTTGAATTTTTAATAACCATTCTAATGACTGCAATCCAGCTTCAACCATATCTCTTCGCTGTAACCATTGTCCAGACATCAATAAAGCTTGTGGAATTTTCCCATTATCATAAGCAACAATATTTTCAATCCAAGGCCAATCATCTTGAGCGTTTTGACAATACATCTCAAATAATTTATTTGCTATCTCCTTTCTATGTCGTTTCATTTTGCGATCACCACTAAATCTTGATAAATAGGCATGAATTCCTATTAAACCAAAAGCTAAGGCACGAGGAGAAGTAAACGTGGATAAAGTTTCTACCGCTTTTTCAAATATTATCAATGGTACATTTTCATATTCTTTAATATTTGATATCCCAATAGTGAAACCTAAACTCCAGATTGCACGCCCATTACTATCTTCAGATCCCATCTCTTCCATCCATTTCCGATCATAACTCATAAAATTTCGAAATCTGTTATTGTTTTCATTGAAGGCGTGTAAAATAAAACTCAAATATCGATATCCATAATTATTTATAAATTTTTCCTCGGATGATAGATTTTGTGCAAGTAAAACAGTAATTATTGCCCTCGCGTTATCATCAGTGCAATATCCATGATTTCGATTTGGTATTATATAGTTAGCATGTTGCAGAATACCTACATCATCGCTCAGACGATATAAGTGATCAAATTTTGGATCAGGCATCTCAAATGGAGTAGATCTCAGAGATTTTCTCTGTGATGAAGATTTTGGATGGTATGATCTCTTTTGTACGAGATCATCAAATATTTCTAAGTAATTTCTAGCAACTTCCTTCCAAATCATTTTTCTGGAGAATACATATGCTTGTTTACGCATGTTATGTCCTTCTACTTCATTATCTAATAAGTAAATAATTTTTTTTGCTATAGAATTGGAATCATTGAATGGAACGATAAATCCCCTTCCATCAGCTAAAATCTCCTCAGCATACCAATAAGGCGTCGATATTATGGCTTTACCAGCACCAAGAGCATAAGCTAAAGTTCCAGAGGTAATTTGTTCCTTATTTAAATAGGGTGTAATATATATATCGGCAACTCCTAAAAATTCACACAATTCATCTATATCAACAAACCTATTATGAAATATGAGATGGTCTTCGATATCAAGCTCTCTAGCTCTTCTTTGAAGAGAATGACGATAAGCTTCACCATATTCTTTTTTTATATTTGGATGAGTCTCACCTAATATAATATAAACAACATTAGGATGTTCTCGAATGATAGTAGGTAAAGCATCGATCATTACTTCTATTCCTTTGCCTGGATTAATAAGACCAAATGATAAAATCACTTTTTTTCCTTCTACTCCAAACTGATCCTTGAAAAAATTAGGATCTATGAATGGTAAATCAGGAATCCCGTGATGGATTAAAGAGATTTTTTCTTGGGGAACTTTATAAATATCTTTTAGAAATAATACTGCTTTTTGGCTCATGACAACTATTTTATCAGATATTTCGGAAATGGAATTTATTATTTTTTTTTGTGTTGCGTTCGGATTTGGTAAAATACTATGTAAAGTAGTAATAACAGGCATTCTTAGATTTCGAATTAAACTTAAAATAAGATTACCATGATCTCCTCCATATATTCCGTATTCGTGCTGAAGTGAAACAACATCAACCTTATTTACATTAAGAAATTCTGCAGCTAATTGATAACCTGCTATAGAATTTACATTCAATTCAAAACGAACTTGTTTTGGATAAGGATAACCTTGAGGTATATCATTCATTGCGATTGCCCAACAATCGATTTGATCTCCTTCTTTAGAAACTGCTTGTAATAAATCATTTGTAAATGTGGCAATACCACATTTCCTTGGCAGATAATTGCCGATGAACGCAATAGTCTTCAGATTTGGATATCTTCTCATATTTTTAAAGAAACTCTCAATATTTTTTTTATTTCGACAAGATAGAAATTTAAGATTACAATCAAAAATAAATTCTTGGGTTATTATTATTATTATTATATAAGGATGATTTTATGACTTAGGAGGTCCTTCTCGAGGTCTAAGTAAGAAACTAAATACTAATTACTTAATATCTCCGGTCCATATTTTTAATTTACCATTTTCCCGTCTAAAAATAACCTTTTCTTCCCTCGCTAACCAGCCTATTGCCATTAGCAATAAATCTAGTCTATCTGCATACTTTTTCTTTAGCTGCTCTAAATTAATTTCTTTCCTAGAAGCTTTTTTAAAGATTTCTCCAGCAAGGAATCCTATATCCACATCGAAATTGGATTGGGATTTTATTAATTCTTTTAATAACGCAGTAAGATTAAGTGATACTACAGCTATCCGCTTATCGGCTGCTCCATAATAGATATACAATCTATTCTTGAAAATAGCAGTGCCTGTAGGAAAAACAACATTCCAAACATCGCCCATTTTCTCGTAATCCTCCTTTGGAGAAAAAAGTGGTTTCTTCAACCGACCAATAACTCTAAAGGGAGGTTCTTTTTCAAGTAAGGCCGCAGAGGCGTGATAGATTTGACCTGCATTAGTATCCTCAACTGCGTGATAGATTAAGAGCCAACCTAATGGTGTATTGATTAGAGGTGCTCCACCACCTATATGGTGAGACTCGTAACTAAACTCTGGCTCCATCAAGACATGTTGGTCTAATTTTTTTAAATATTCTTCCCAATACTTTAGATTCTTTATTTGATTGAAGTCCTTGAAATCAATTAATTGAATATCTGGTAAGATCCTATGCATAAAAACAAAGTTGTTGTTATATTTTTCAGGGAATAAATAACAATCTTTTTCCCATAAAAGAACGTCTGGAGCGGTAATATCTTTAATATATGATACGAAGTGAAAATATTTATGTTTCAAATGTGATTGCTTGAATAAATTTTTTGCATCTTCATAACTTATTGAAGGAGTAATTAACCCATGTTTCTCCCAATTAATCAAATCTTTACTTGTTGCGAATGCAACTCTTGCATTTTTTCCATCATATGCTGTATAAAAAAGATAAAAAATCCCATCTAGTGAAACAATCCGAGGATCTTCTACACCGTGGATTTCATAATCATATTCGGGAAAAATAATAGGTTCTTCTTTTTTTTCAATAATATTTAAAGGACCCTCTAATTTAATATGTCCAATACTTGAATAATTCCCTTTTCTTACTGCACGGTAGAACATATGAAGGGTATTATCTTCTTGGTATATCGTAGGATTTAAAACTGCTTGATTTTCAAATTCTAAATCAGTCGCTTCAAGTAAAACCCCCTCTCTTTTAATCACTACCATAAGTAATTGATATATTTAAAGTTATTAAGTTTTATTAGTTTTTGTATACCAGCTATTTTTTCGACCAAAAAAATATAGACGGAAAAGACATATAAACCAGTGGATCTCCCCTCTTGGGTAAGGGATACACTTGAGAATGACCTAGGTTTAAGATATGATAATTTAAAAAACATTGTAGATTAATATAATAGTGATTTAAGATTAAAACATAGGATAATGCCTGTATATAAAAAGTTAGAAGGAGAATTAAAGAAAGAATTGAATAATTTAGTGGTGCTAATTATAGATTTACTAAAAGGGTTGGCTTCTTTTGACAATCAATATTGTCTAATAACGTCCTATTTTTCATTCAAAGCCTCGGAGTTCTCAGGATTTAATGTAATATGTTTATTTTGATTTTGAATTCATTGAATTAAAAACACATTCTATTAAAGTTTTAGATAAATTAATTAAGTATAATGAGGATAATGCGATTTTTTCGGAGATGTTTAAAAAAAGTGCATTAGAAATGAACTCATTTAAGACTTTTGTTGACATAATTTCAGAAAATGAATTAATTAAGCTTGAAAAATCTGAAATTAGTAAGAAATTACAATTAAAACTAGGGATAACATGGAAAGAATCAACTTCTGATTAATATATTAAACTTTTGCTTAACTGGGCACGTAATACTAATCTAAGTCCAGAGATTTATTATAGAAAAAGGGATTCAATAAGAAATAGAGATAAATATATGAATCTTCTCGATTTTATTAAAGATAATAAATAATTTTTTGAAAATTAATAAACTTTTCATTTTGAATCGAGATTTGAACTTAATTTCGTGAAAAATGGAATTAAATGAGAGATTCTAGTAAATAAAATATATAATTCAATTAAAATAAAATTAAACTCTTTTCTTTTGGAGAGTTGCAGAAAAAAGTTCAAAAAGTTGCAACTTAAATTCAATAACTATTTATTTTTGTTCTAATAACTCAAGTACTTCATCAGGAAACTCTTCTCCTCTCGTTATCATTCTGTTAAACATGTCTTTAACTTCAGATATGGTATTACCGTAAATGTGCAAAGAATTACTAAAATCTAAGTAGTGTCCCATTTCCAGCCCAAGTTGATCGGCAACGTACTTTTGGATACGAATCATTCCATTAACATTTGCTTCCCATGCTCTAAATAAATCTCTACTCCTCCAGGTTGTCTGCATAATTAATTTATCGTCTTTTACTCGCATATAAATCCTCTGAAGACAAGGAGGATCGATGTGAAAAGGATCGACAAGAGGACGCCAAGTTATTGCTTGTGCTCTACGTGAATAAGGTTTTTCTTTTAGCTTTCTAATTATGTATTCTATTTGATCTATTTTTGGGAACTTTATTACTTCAATTGGTATTTTTTTAATTCCTACCTGATTTGATATTTTTTTATTTAGATTAAAATCTACTAAATGCTTTAATTTCCAAGTTATAACATCCTCCGAAGTATCAATCTTCCCCGCTTTCAATAGTTTTTTATGCTCTTTTACGAAGTTATTATCAACGAATTCTAAGTCATAATTGACATGAATAGAGTCCTCTAAGGAATAAGGGGTATAGCTGAAAATTCTATCGTGATATGAATACGGAAAGCTCGTTTCAGACTCCCATAAATAATGATCGTTTGCGCCTTCCATGATCTCTTCAATATAACCACTTTGTATAGAACCTATCAAGTAAGTATCAGCCATACAACCATACACTTCGAAGGAATTTCCGTATTTTGAGTTGATATTCACAACCTTACCTTTCCTAGAAATAGGATCACTCATTGGATTCTCTATTTCGATTAGTACAGTTGCGTCTTTGGAGAGAGGATCTTCCTCTTTATCGTATTCTGTTCTAATGTCATCTCCATTGAATAAAACTTGAGCTACGGCTGAAAGCCAAGCGTCCCGAACTGTTTTTTTAGAAACAAATATTACTTGAGCCATATTCTTAAACCTTTATATAATCACTAAAATTCTTATTTTGATAATATTAGAATCTAATTGTTAAAACCTTAACAAAACCGATTTTATTGCTTTAGGTAAAACCTCAATTAAATTGAAGGGTGGTAATTGAGTCTATACAATTAAATATTCAATTTTTTATATATAATTACCGTCAAAATTTAATATTGGTAATTATTTAATCTTCTTAGCAGTTCTTAAAAGTATGGAAGTAAGCCAAAAGTGATATCTTTAAAATTTAGATTTGAGCCTCCTTTTAACGAAATTACGAAAGATACAAACCAAATCATTAAATTCGATCAGGAACTAACAGTTAAGAAATTGTTAGAATTTTTTAAAGGGCACTTTGGTGATAAATTCTATGAATTACTCTGGGACAAAAAAAACAAGGACGAATTCAGTTCCTTCCTTTCAATAATCATTAATGGTAGAAGCTATAGGGACGAAAATTTTTTAAAAACAATTTTGAAAGATGGAGATGACATTGCTCTTTTATACCTTTATTTTGGTGGATAGTCTAAAGGAATAAATTATAAAAATAAGATTAACCACATACCAAAACCAGTTAAAATAGGATTTAAAATGTTATCTGAAACATGGTTTCCAAAGAAATCGACTAATAAAAATAAAATTGTTGATACTATAGCCATAAGTAAAATTTTTACAAAACTTATAGGCATCCATACATGGTAAAGATTTAATAATATTAATACAATTAAAAACGAACTTATACCTCCGGTTATAAATCCTTCTATAGTTTTGTTAGAATCTTTTTTAAGTTTATGAGTCCCGTATTTTTTACCTATTAAACAAGCGACGGCATCAGCTCCTGTAGTTATTAGTGCGACTGAAGCTAAAATTGGAAATGGCGCAAAAATAAATGGTATTAAAGATAAAACCATAGGTGTTGAAGCTACAAAAGTGTTTAACTCCTCAGGTCTCATAGATAAAAACCAGCGTTTAGCCCAGTTTGGAAGCATATAGAATTTATTTAGGCGCGCAAGATCAGCAACTTGGAACATTATAACAAAACCTAATCCAATTGTAATTATCAACCAATGAGAAAAACTATAATTATCTAAATTCCATTGGTTTAAAATGCCTAAATTATCAAGAATAGTTCCTAACGACCAAAAAAAAAGAATGATAAAGGTAGTAAATAAGTGCAAGAATTTCCTCCCAAATTCACTCTTAAAATCATCAACCCATCTATTCTTCACCTTAGTACAATAATCATTATAGTCCCTTTCGGCCATAATTTCGGGATTTTTTTTAGAAATTATCGTGTTATAAAGTAAAGTGGTAATCCATACGCTTATTTCAATTAAAAATATTAAAGAAGTTAAAAACCATAAGAAATTTAATGACTCCAATGGCAAATACGGCGAGTGATACTGAAGCATAAAAGGAAATAAAAATCCTGCTGCTAAAAATAAGATGGCTATCAATATCTCATTTAAGAATAAGTGGTTTTTGATTTTCTCGTTTCTATTTTTTATTACATAAATGAATGTTAAAACGGAATAACCAATGAAAATCAAAGAAGTTGGTAAATAATTCATTTTTAATC
>JAHQWP010000070.1 GCA_029856235.1 Promethearchaeia archaeon | reverse complement strand
ACAATGATGTTGGAGATTTAGAGAGACAATTAAAAGAGGCTGAAAAGCAAGAACCAAGAAGAATCTGTATTATTACTGACGGAGTCTTCTCAATGGATGGAGATATGGCTCCACTAGACGGTATAGCAAAAGTTGCGGAAGATTTCGGAGCCATGATTTTCGTTGATGATTGTCACGGAGAAGGCGTATTGGGAGAGGGAAGAGGTATCGTTGCTCATTTTAATCTACAAGGGAAAGTTCATGTTGAAGGTGGTTCAATGAGTAAAGGATTCGGTGTATTTGGAGGGACTGTAGCCGGTTCACAAGATTTAATTGAATTCTGTGCCAACAAAAGCAGAACTTACCTTTTAAGTACTGCACATCCCCCTGGAATTGTAGCTGCTAACATCGCTTCGATTGATGTAGTCGAAACCGAGCCCGAACACGTCAAACGAGTGTGGGAAAACACGAATTATTTCAAAAAAGAAGTTCAAAGTATGGGATACGATACAGGAAGATCCTCAACTCCTATAATTCCATTGATAATTGGAGATCCTGGAAAGGCACAAGAACTAGCACGAGTTCTTTTTGAAGACGAAGGAATCTATGGAACACCAATCGTCTTTCCAATGGTAGCAAGAGAATTATCCCGAATAAGGGTACAGATGAACGCATTACTTACGAAAGAAGATTTAAACATGGCTTTAAGCGCCATAGAAAAAGTTGGAAAAAAATTAGATATTATTTAATTATTCATTTTTTTACTAATTATTCTTAGATTATAGTAAATCGATTAATACTGCTTTTTAAATATAAAAATTTTTTTTTAATCTAGAAACGACAAAAAAGTCAATGTTTATATATCAAATCAACTTGAATAATTAGTTTAGTCATTGAATATATTCGGAAGATATCATCAAAAGCAATTGGAATCTGTTTTTCTTTATCTTTCCAACCAAATTTATTTCGATAAACTGTTTTACCTTAATGATAAACAACACAAAGAATGCTGCCAGTTCTATTATTATCTATATATGTTTGCAATTCTTGTGAGAGTTTTTTAAAATTTGGAGGATTTATCTGTCTCATTTTCATAAAAAAAAAAAATAAGTTCTTTTAGGTTATATTATAAAAAGAAAAATTAATATTTATATTAAAGAAATGCTACATCTTTTTAGCTTGCGCTATCCAGCTTTTAACATCTTCTAATTTTGGAATTTTTCGAATAACATTTGGTCTGGATTTATCAAATTCAACAATTTTATCTAAAGTTCCTTGAGGTGCTCTTTTTGCTAATTCCTTGACGGAGTCAATTCCGATTTGGTTAAGTGCGTCAGAATATTCAGGTCCAATTCCGTCGATTTTCATGAGGTTGGCGTGCTCTTGCCATTTATCTATCATTTTTGCGGAAATTTTGGTTTTGACGGATAACTCTTTGATTTTTGCCTTAGTAAGAGTCATTAAGTCTTCAAGCTTCACGACACCTGCTTTCGTTAGCTTTTTTGCATAGGTTTCACCTATTCCTTCAATATCGATGACGTTCATTTTCGCAGTTTTGTTAACTTTTTTTACCTCATAGAGATCCTTTGCCTGTTTAATCCAAGAGTCAACTTGAGCTTTTGTTGGTAGTTTTCTTATAATATTCGGCCTCCTTTTATCAAGAGCTTTAATTTTCTCCAACACATTTGCACTATTTCTTTTAGATAACTCTTTTACGGAGTCGATCCCTATTTTGTTTAATGCTTCTGCAAATTCTGCGCCAATACCTTTCAAAGCCATTAGATCGGCTTGTTCTTGCCATTTATCTACAAGTTTGGGTGAAATCCTTATTTTCTTTGCCAATTCATTTATTTGATCTACGGTTAATTTCGAAAGATCCTCAACATTCTCGTACCCGGCTCTACCCAGCTTTAGGGAATACTTTTTTCCAATACCCTCTATTTCTATTACTTTCATGATCAATTAATACCTATTTTTATTATAAAATTATAAGCTAAAAATAAGATAAACGCTTATAAAAATATCTCTAATTTTTTATTAAATGAATAGCGAAAAAGTAGGGAAAGCGCTTCTATGAATATTGATTTTCTTTACATTTTTTTTATGTAAAGTCATTGTATAACCATATTTAAAATAAAAAAAATAAAAAAAAGATATTTAAGGATGTCCTTATGAAGATTCTTTTTTGATAAAACTTAAGATAATTATTCCCATTGCCATTATTAGACCTACAGAGATCATCGCCCAACCGTACGCTGCTTTACCTATTATATCGTAAGTTAACATAACAGTGCCCCAGATAAATGGACCAATTGCCGAAGAGAGTTTTCCACTTAATTTAGAAAATCCAAAAAACTCTCCGAATTTTTCTTTAGGAGCAAGTTCTACTACCATAATCCGTTGCGCTGTCCATGTTCCACCAAGAGCTGGTCCCGCCACTATCCCCATGATAATACTAAATATGAAAGGAATATTTCCACCAATATCGATGGATGGAGTTGTAAAGACCAATACAATCCCAATTAATAATGCAACACCCCATAATGCGCCTACGAGATAAAAAGTTTTCTTTCCTCCGTATTTTTGACCAAACTTTCCAACAAAGTAAGTAAAGATAACTGCTGAAAATGTGGCGATTATTATAAAAAGTATTGCCCATGTGGATGATCCTCCTCCAATAATTAACCCATCAGTAACAAGTGGAGTCATATATATAACGATTACATTAGCAATGTCAGCAATAAAGAAATAGCCAAAAATAAAGATTAACATTGATTTATGTTTTCTTATTTCTCTAAACGTACTAAGTAACTGCTTAAAAGCATTACCAACTAATTTACCTACGGGAGGTCTTTTGCCTTTTTTCTGCTTTTCACGAACAAAAATAAATGGTATGGTAAAAACTAAAAACAGAATCATTGGTAGAACAAATGTGAACCAACTACCTGAATAACCATATACTACAGGTCCTTGTAAAGGATCGGAACTAATATCATTACTTATTAATGGTAGCATGATAAAGAGGGAAATAATTGTCCCAAAATAACCCCAAGCAACTCCAAAGCCGGCTACTTTTCCAATGTCTCCTCGTTTAGCAATGAATGGAAGCATTGCATCATAGAACAGTAAACTAAATTGATAAGCGACATTAGCAATAATATAAAACAAGAAGACTAAGGTAAGATCATGGAAAAATCCAAGTAAACTCGCAAAAAGAAGGATAATTCCTGTTAAGCTTATAACAAAAGGTTTACGCTTTCCTACATTATCACTGAGTGCTCCTAAAAAAGGTATACAAATTGCTATTCCTATCTGCATAATAAACGCAACTACACCAAAGAGAAAGTTAGCTTCACCATACGACATTCCATATTCGAGTTGGCCTATTACTAGCACATAGCGATTAATTATTAGGCTAACAATTACCATGGAATAAATCGTATTTGCTAAATCGTACATCGCCCAAAAAAACACATTTCTCTTAGATGTTGTAGTTTCTAATTCTATTTCTTCGTTATTTACATCTAACGACATTTTAATCACATTTTAAAAGTTAAATTTTGTTAATAGATTTTGTATTCTATTTTCTTATAAATTTTGTGTCGACTGAACTAAAATTCTACGGAATTTTATTTCTAGAGAGGTTTAGCCAATATTGCTTTGACTCTTAACTGATGAAATAAACTCGTAGTCATGGGCTTGATTAGACATACAGTATCTGCTCCTCTTCCAGTTCCTCCCACACAAATGATATCATCATCAATGTTTGAGATTAATCCCGCATCAGCCACCATGGTTGCAATCTCCATACACACTTTTGTACCTTGACTAAAATTTTCTCTGAGATATTTGGCCATTATCTCTACCGGTGCCCATTGTTTTAAAGACATGCGAAGACTTCTTTCGACTGAACCAAATGCGTGTGTCGCGGAAAATACAATTAAGCCTTCTTTTCTCAAATTTTCTATTAATTCCTCAGAAAATTCTTGTCTTTTATCTTTTCCACCGAAATAATACGAATGAGTGACAATTATCAGCTTATATTTATTAAGATCAAAAATTTCTTTAGCTTTTTGAGCGGTCATACCAGTGGTACTAGCGATAACAATCTCCTTTATACCAAACTGCTCAGCGTATTTTTTCGCGATTTCTAAAGCTTTATCTGTATTTTGAGGTCCTCCATTTTCGAAATATAATGCTTCTAGATTTATATCTCCCATTTTTCTAATTTATAATTTTGTTTTTGAATTAAATAAAAGTTTTGTGATATTAGAGTTTTTATTTCTTTAAGGATCAAAAGTTAAAAAACTGAACTAAAAGATAATTTAGTATTATTATATTCTATTAGAGACTTGTCATGATCATCATTAAGCATAATTTTAAATAAAATATAATGTGATCAAAGGTAATAAAATTTTATATAGATGTTAGGGAAAAAAAATGAGTGAAAGAAAATTATCTTTTAAAGAAAAGGCTTTATTTGCTACGAGTAGCTTTCCAGATCAGATGACATATCAAGCATTTACCATATACGTTTTTACTTTTTATTTCGCTGTTGTAGGTCTAAGCATGTTTGAAATGTGGATTGGCTTTATTATATGGGGAGTATGGAATATGGTTAATGATCCCATCTTAGGAGCATTGAGTGAAAGAACAAAACAAAAAGGTAAGTTAGGAAAACGGAAATTCTATTTAATTATCTCGTTTATTCCGTTATCGTTAATGATGGTGCTATTATATACAGTTCCTGCGGGCTTTGAGTTTATTTACTTTATCTTTATAATTTTTGTGTTTGAATTCTTTTATACAATGTTTTCAGTAAATACTAATGCTGTTTTTCCTGAGATGTTTCCAGTCGAAAAAGATAGAGCCGCAATTAACGTGTTCTTAAAGAGTTTTACAATGATTGCCGTAATTCTTGCTTCTCTTGTTCCTACTTTCGTAATATCTCCTTTAGCTCCGACTCTTGATAAACTTGATCCAGGATACCCTGCAGAAGTTGCAGGTATTAGATCAATGTATATAATGGCAGGTCTAATTTTGTTTGTAATTGTATTAATAATGGCCATCTTGTTCGTGTTCCTTTCTGTTAAGGAGAAAGACGAAGATACAACAACCTTCGAAAAACGACCCTCCTTTATTAAATCGTTGAAAATTACCTTTTCAAATAGAACTTTCATTAAATTCACTTTAGGAAACATGCTCATCTGGTACTGTTTTAATTTGTTATTAACTGTGTTTCCTTTATTCGCAATATATGTTCTTGGACACATTGAGGGATCCCTTATGATTGGTGTTACGTTGATGATAGCATTGCTTTCTGCTGCAGTTTTTATGCCAATACAAAGTAGAATTAGAGCTAAAATAGGAACTCGGAAAGGATTGATGATGGGTTTAACAATCTGGATCATAACATTATTTCCGTTGATTTTCTTATCAAATACAGATATGAGTCGAATATTATCTATGGTTATTTTTTTTACTATCGGATTTGGTCTCTCAGCAGCATTATTTTTTGTTGATTTAATTCATGCTGATGTTATTGAAGAAGATGCCCTTAAATTTGGTGTGAAGAGAGCTGCTAGTTATTACGGTGTCAACGCGTTTATCCACCGGTTTTCAACAATCCTTGGTATTACAACAATAGCTATTATCTTTTCAGGAACTGGTTGGAGTGAATATGCACCTATCATTACTGATCCAGCTTTGAGGGATATCGGTTTGAAAGCATTAATTTTTCTATTTCCCTCGATAGCACTTGTAGGATCTATTCTTTTCTTCAAATCTTATGATTTACATGGAGAAAGACTTGAGAAAATGAGAGAAGAATTACAAAAACATCCTGATTTAAAATAATTACTATAACTTTTCTTTTTTTTTTAATTTGAATTTAAATAATATTATAAAGTAGTATTTAAATCCTTCAATTTCAATAATTTTAGTATCTTATTTCTTGCCCACAATTAGTACAAAATTTCTCATTACCTTTCATTACTTTGCCACAGTTAGGACAGAATTGAGCTATAGAGGTTGGTTTTGCTTCAGTATATCGAGGAACTGGTCTCGATTCTAATACAGGGTTAATTAAATCGGAGTAGTTTTTAGCAATTTTCCTAGATTGAATCAGAGAATAGAGACACATGAAAAATGCCACAGTCAATATTAGAATATAAGGAAGCATGCTAATAATCATCTGAAAAATATAATTGTCTGGATAATAATAAGGGGGGTAATACATGAAGCTCATCATTAAGGAGGATACTAGCGTCATTAACAAAAATATTGTAATGAAAAGTCCTATAATCGATAGTATAAATATGAATACAGATTGTTTCTGGGTTATTTTAAATCCAAACCATGTAATATTTTTTCTTGTCATTAAATCACCTATAATGGTGCTAATTATTATGATCTAACTTCAATTAATAAGTGTTAGTATGAGAAAAAAGTAATATCCAAAAAATAAGTCATGTTGAAGAAGACATATCAATATTTGGTTTTCCCTAGTTCTTTATGCCTAACATCTTTTTGGCTTCATCAACGGTAGCGACTTCTCTTCCAATTTCGTTTGCGATCCTAACCATCCTCTTTACTAATTGAGCGTTACCTTGAGCAAGCTCACCTTTTTGATAATAGATCGTGTCTTCTAAACCAGTTCGAATATTTCCACCCATACACATTGCCATTACTGTAGTTCTCAAATTGAATTTACCTACAGTTACAACTTGCCATGTTGAGTTTTCTGGTAATTGATCAACCATATGTAAGAGGTTAGCAGGATTAGCTTCGGCACCTCCTTTAATTCCTAAAACTAAGCTGAAATGTAAGGGTGGTTTTAATAGTCCCGTTTCGACAAATTCTAAAACATTAGTAATGTGACTCGAATCGTATACTTCTATTTCTATACCAAATCCCTTTTTATTACACCTTTTTATGTATTTGCGGTTAAACTCTTGAGGATTTTTAAACAAATCACCCCCGTACGGCGTTCTAAATTCAAATGAGCCAGCGTTAATAGTATGCATCTCCGGTTCAGGATCTATATTGAGAAGGTTTAGGCGTTCTTCTAGGGTTGGTTGGACGATTTCAGTTGTCATTCTTTTATTACCAGATTTAGTAGTAAAGTGGTGCTCAACAACTCGCGCCCCAATGCCGTTTCCTATTTGTCTTATTACTGGACACTTTTCACCAATTTTTTTGATAGAATTACCGTAATATGTTAAATCTGGAGTATTTTGACCGTCATCTCCACGGACATGAATATGAACAATACATGCTCCTGCTTCATAGCATTCTAAAGCGCTTTGTGCTTGTTCTTCAGCGGTTAAGGGTAGTGATGGATTAGCCCATTTACCGTGAATTCCGCCTGTAATAGCGGCAGTTATTATAACCTTTTTATCTGTTAATAAGTTTGGTTTCATTTTTTCAAACCTTAATTATAATTTCTTCTCTTTCATAACATGAAAACAAGGTAGATAATTATTTAATTGTTTTAAATATTTTATTTACCAATTAAGCAAGAGTAAAAATTTAGCGCACATGGCAGACGTAAATGTAGTTTTTTTATTATCAATCTTAATAGTAGCTATTGGATATATAGTTAAAAAATTAAAGATATTAAGAGAAACTGATGGTGACACAATTGCTAAAATCATTTTTAATATTACTCTTCCAGCTGTAATTCTCAAATTTACTACCACAATCCAATTTGATATATCGTTGGCACTCCTCCCTCTAATTAGTATAGCGTTTGGCTTCATTATGGCATTTATTGGTGTATTAACTTTTCGAAAACATCCTTCTCACATAAAAGGAGCTATGATCATGACAATGGTAGGATTCAATGTCGCGAATTTTTTTTTCCCTTTAGTAGAAGGTATCTGGGGTCAAGCAGGGATGCAATATATTACTCTCGTTGATGCAGGAAACGCCTTTACAATATTCATATTGTGCTATATTTTGGGAACCATTTATTCGCCAAAAAACCAAGATAATGTCGTAAAAATTAATTTTAAATATATATTGAAGCGGTTAATAAGATCCACTCCATTATTAAGTTACATTATTGCACTAATTATCAATTTTACAGGAGTTTTAATTCCAAGTTTTGTTTCAGACCTAATAGATATTATTGCGAGGGCTAACACAGCTCTGGCATTGTTATTGTTAGGTATATTTCTTCACTTTAAATTCAGAAAATCAGAATGGATATCAATAATAAAAGTTTTGATATTAAGATATAGCGTGGGACTTGTTGTAGGGTTAAGCTTATTTTTCTTATTAGCCTCATCCATTTTCAGCCCTCTTTTCAGAATTATTATCTGTTTATCATTGATCCTTCCGGTTGGTCTTGCTGTTATCCCATTTTCGGTAGAAAATGGATACGATCAAAAATTAGTTACGATGACGGTAAATCTTACAATAATAATCAGTTTTGGCCTTATTTGGATCTTAATTTTACTTTTAAATGGTTAAATATTAGGATTTTTTCTTTTTTTTCCATGTATAGAATCCTTTTCCCGTTTTCATACCAAGATCTCCTTTCTCTACCATTTGTTTGAGAGCATCTGGTGGTTTATCGCGGGGATCTCGACTTTCTTCGAAATAAGACATTTGTACAGCATATACAGTATCTAAACCAATTCCATCCATTAAGACAAAAGGACCCATTTTCATTCCTGTAAAAATTTTCCATGCGGTATCAATCGTTTCTATATCGGCATATCCTTTATCCCACATGTTTAAAGCCTCTTTTCTCGCAGTGTGCCAGATTCTGTTAAAAACAAAACCTAAACATTCTTTTTTAACTACGATAGGTTCGCATCCGATATTTTTTATCCAATTTTTACCAATTTCAAAGGTTTCATCGCTTGTTTCAGAGCCTCGCATGATATCTACCATTGGGCGCGTCGGAATAGGGGGATAAAAGTGCAAATTTAACACTTTATCTTTTCTATTGACCGCTGACTCAATTTTTGAAACAGGATAAGAAGAACTATTTGTCCCTATTATTGCATGAGCTGGTGTAATATCATCTATCTGCGAAAAAACTTTCTTTTTTAACTCCAGATTCTCAGGAACTGCTTCAACAACTAGATCAACGCCCTTTAACGCTTTAACTATCTCTGAGTAATACAGAACATTTTGGATCGCGTCCAATCGCTTATTGCGCTTTAACACTCCTTTAATGTATTTCTCAGCGTTTTCTAATATCGTTGAATTGGGATCATAAACACTTACAATGAAATTATTTAAAGCGGTTTGAGCGGCTATTTGTTTTCCGGTAAAACCAGCTCCGACAATCCCAACCTTTTTAATTTCCGTTGTCATACCAAATCTCACTAATAATAACTTTGGATATATTATGAGAATTTAGTAGTTAACCAAGATTTAGTTTCATTGAACACTTCCTCATTAAATTCCACAGCATGCTTAGCGCCAGGCATTATAAAGAATTTCTTATCTTTGCAAGGAAGTTCATCGAGTAGCGATTGAGCTGATTCAACAGAGAATAATTCGTCGTGTTCTCCAACACCAAGAAGTATTGGACAATCTATTTCTTCTGAAAGGTCTATATCTTTAAAACCCACTAGTCTCATAAATCGTAGTGTATATTTGAAATTAAATAACGGATCGTCTAAGCCTAAAATACCCTCTCGATAATAACTTATCACAGGTTTGCTAGGGTGAAAAATAGAACTCATCAATATTTTCAATTTCTCTAGAACTGAAGGACTTTTGTACACGCCCGGATTTACAGTTTTACCTGCACTCAATAATATTAACCCGTCAATTTTTTCTTTACTATTTAGTTTTGCTAGTAGAGCGGTAAGAACTCCTAAGCTGTGTCCAAATATTAATAGTGTACTATAATTTTTCTTTAGAAATGAGATAGTTTCGATAAGATCGTTTATTAATCTCTCTTTACTAGGATAATCGCCTCTATTTCCGTCAGATAACCCATGTCCTCTTAGATCTAAACCGAGAGCAGTAAATCCCGTTTTTGAGATTGCCTTAGCAAACATTTCGTATGGTCCACTATACGCAGTTATCCCATGTAAAATGAGGATAGCCTTATTTGATGGACTCTGGGATTCCCATTTTCGTAAAAATAATGTAATTCCATCAGAAGTAGTAATTAACTCGAAAGGTTCCTTAAAATCTTCTCTTAACTTTTTAACATCAATTGACATTTATATCACTTAGTTTTTAATAGAATTTTTGTTTATTTAAAGTATTTTAAAAGTATATATATTTCTTTAATATTTGTGATATTATGGAGAAAAATACAAATCCATCAAAAGCGACTAAAGATTTTATTATCATCCATCTTATTTTCATAGGGTTATGTTTTGCTGTTTTATTAATACAATTCCCAATTGCGATAGGAATTAAATTGTTCTTACTTGTAGTTTGTTACAATTTGTTAATTCTATTAGGAGGATTGTTTTGGAAATATAATGAATGGGTTAAGCTATGGATTTTTGTTTTTTTAATTAGTATATTCCAAATATGGCCTGATTGGTTCCTATCGGCTCAATTAAACATATTAGTCTTTCCAGAGGATGGATTTTTTAAAATTGGTACAGTTTCGGGATATATGGCAGGATTGTGGGCTATCCCCTTGTTTTTACTTTGTTACATTGGACTGAAAGTAAAAGAGAACTATTCCCCTGTTAAAACCTTTGTTGTCGTAGGATTACTTTCATTCGGTATTTTTGTCGTTGCCGAACAGACTATGTGGATGCTTCAATCGTGGTACCCTCAAAATGTCACTCTATTTCTAGATCATTTAGCCATCTACATTATTATTCCTGAAGTAATACTAGGTCTAAGCACATTTTACTACTTTGAAAAAATAAAAACTCAACATTACTTAATGTTGATTATAGCTGCTTTTGGTATAATGCTCCTATATTTAGGAAGTGCATCCTTTTTCTATTTTCTCTTCGAAAAAATCATATTTATATAAAAAAAAAGTAAAATTAAAATTATTCAGTCTGAATAATTTCAGATATTCAGATATTTCAAATATTATTCACGAAATAATAGTTAATAAAAAAAAATATTTATAATTCTTCTAAAAATGATTCTATTGCTTTATTATACTCATTAGTTGCCTCATATTGGATCATATGTCCAATCTTTGGAGTTAAAATTACCAATGTGGAGTTAGGAATTTTCTGGGCCATCGATTTTGATTCGTCTGGAAGTATAAAAATATCCTTATCCCCTGATAATATCAAAGTAGGAGTACTAATGTCTTTTAGTTTATTTTCCACATTGAAGTTATTTACAATAGATTCCATCGTTCGGAGCCCTACATATTCTTCGTTTTGAAGCGTTAAATCTACAAATTCTTTAATTAATTCTGTTTGTTCTTTCCTTGCTTTTCGCTGGAAGCAGAGTCCAATAAAAATCGTTTCAATCGTTTCTCTATCTTTGAGAGACATTTCTCCAGATTTTAAGTCTTTAATGTATTGGACTAAACCGGGATTATTAAGGTTGGGTGCTGTTGACATTAAAATTAATCCCTCTAATCTTTTAGCTAAAATGGGATTTGTAGCGTAGATTAAACTAAT
Source organism: Promethearchaeia archaeon (assembly GCA_029856235.1). Classification (GTDB taxonomy): domain Archaea; phylum Asgardarchaeota; class Lokiarchaeia; order Sigyniarchaeales; family SOKP01; genus SOKP01. The sequence goes on along the minus strand of JAHQWP010000070.1, from coordinate 28,421 downwards.
CATACCGCCCATCGAATGACCTACAAGAATAATCTTTTCATCGCCTATTATTTTTGAAAGCGCTTCCTCTAAATATTGCGTTAATTCTGCTAATTCATATGACTCTGATTCTGGTTTATCACTTTTTCCATGACCTAAGTGGTCTATTGCTATCGTATGATAGTTACTTGAGAACAGTTCTACTTGTGCTTCAAATAACCATGTAGACCCTAAAAAACCATGAATGAACACTAAATTCTTCCCTTCTCCTTTTTCTATATAGTGAATCTTATAACCTTTGTCAAGTTCTATATATGGCATAATAATCGTATTATTCTTGATTATATTTATAATTTAAGAATTATCTTTCGTAATTTTACTATTTTTTTTAAGATTACATGTATTAATTATACTAACAAGAATAAATCGTTAGGACTTATTATTCCAGATACCATTATATAACATTTAAATGAGGAGTTGATAAAAATTTTTAAGAGCATCAAAAACGCTTATACAGTAGTTTCTCGTATAGCAAATATTACGCCTGTAATGACGAGTAGAACCTTAGATTCGATTACGGGAGCAAAACGTGTAATTGTAAAATGTGAAAATTTTCAGAGAACGGGATCGTTTAAATTTAGAAGAGCATGGAACTGCATCAGTCATATTCCAGTAGTTGAAAGAGAGAGAGGAATTATTGCACACTCATCAGGGAATTTTGCCCAAGCCGTTGCCTTGGTGGCAACTATACTACAAATAAAAGCTACAATCGTAATGCCTAATAATGCAACCCCTTCCAAGATTCAAGCTACAAAAGGATACGGAGCAGAAGTTGTTTTGTGTGGAAACGATCCAGGTGATCGAGCTAAAAAAGCAGAAGAATTGATACATGAGTATAATTACAAGCTAGTACACCCATTTGATGATAATAGTGTTATTGTTGGTGCGGGGACAACCGCTTATGAATTGATGAATTCCATAGATCCAATTGATTTACTGTTTGTTCCAATTGGTGGCGGTGGTTTGATTAGTGGATGTTCGATAGCTGCAAAAGGAATAGATCCAAGAACAAAAGTTATTGGTGTTGAACCTAAAAACGCAGATGACGCATTTCGATCGTTTCAACTTGGTAAACGAGTGCCTGTGGAAAACCCAAATACTATAGCTGATGGCTTGAGGACTTCCGTAGGGGAATTAACTTTCCCCATAATACAAGAAAATGTTGATAAAATTATTACGGTGACTGAAGAGCAAATTATTGACGCTATGAGGTTCTATTGGGAGCGCATGAAACTTATCGTTGAACCATCTGGAGCAGTATCTTTAGCAGGACTATTATCAAGTAATATTGATCCATCGTTTATTAAAGACAGAAGAATCGGTATAATTATAAGCGGTGGAAATATCGATTTAGCAGACTTTTTTGCAACTTTGAAGCAAAAAATTGTTTAATTTAGTTAAGTTAACGAAGACAATATATTGAATCTTTATTTTCAAATAAAAAGTAAAAAAAAATAATTGAATTTAATCATCGATATTTAATATTAAAGTTTTTAGTGAGCTCATAAAGATTCATTAAATGTGATAAATTTTGCTAAAAAAACTAATACAAAACTAATACAACTTTGGTGAAGGAATTATTTTTTATGAAATAGAAGGTCAACAAATCCCGCGAGTTACCACAGGAACATCACCATTCTTAGGGGCAGCTCAATTTGGTAAAAACGCGCGAATATACCGCAAAAGATTCTTGAATGATATTGAAGCAGTTTTAGAGATACTAGAAGCGAGTTATGAAGCTGGAGGACGCGGAATAGAATTAGTACCTGCGGGAAAAGTCGGTGAAGCAGTTAAAATTATGGTAGAAACTCACAATGACTTCGTTATTACGGGATCCACATTTCCAGGACCTGATCCGTTAATCGATGAGTTAGCCAAACTTGACGCAAAATTAATTTTCGCTCATGGAATGGTTTCAGATAAGAAAGATGAGAAACTAGTTAACCTTATAGACGAAATTGAATCTTTAGGAATAATACCGGGAGTAGCAGCTCATAATCCCGTTTCAACCTTAGAATACGCGTTCGAAAATCTACCTTCTGTAAAGACCTTTTTAATACCATTTAACGCTCAAGGAATGTTTATGGGAGATCAAAAAAAGCTTGAGCAAATTATAGATAATCATAAGGATCAGCATTTTATCGGAATGAAAACATTAGCAGCAGGTAAGTTAGACCTAGAGAAAGCTTTCGATTACATTTCACAACACAATATTTGTTGTGTTTCGATTGGAATGGTTACTCTTGAAGAAGCAAAGATTTCAACAGAAATCGCTTTAAAGGCACTTCAAACATCGTAAGTTAAGAAAGAACGATTAACCTTTTTTTCATTCTAACTCCTTACCGAAACTCTTATAGATTAAAAAAGCAGCAGTGGTGGAAATTATGGGCATCACTATAACATGGAATGTCCGGTAAATCTGGTTATCAAACAAATAATGGTATAAAAATAATGAAAAAACTACTAAGAGTTCCAGAAATACGGCTAAGATGAACATATTAAGTCTACGTTTCAGTATAACTCCTTCAAAGACTTTTACAAGTTTAAATGAGAAATAAATTTGGGGTATAACTAAAAAGATTAAAAATATAATCCAACTAAACATGAGAAAATCCCAACTGTAGTTCGGTACCCAGTTTGTTGTTAAATCAATCGTTATCCCATTGAAGTAATATCCTAACCAAAAGACATAAGTCGATACAATTCCGTAAAAGACAAGAATTAAACCAAATTTCCACTTAGTAGATTTATTGTCTAGTTTAACAAGGACCCAACTGAAAATAACAAAAAAACAGTGGCAGAAAACGAAACAATATATTCCTAATATATAAAAGAAGTATGACAGAGGAGTATTTAGAAAAAAGATTGAGATCGCAGCTAGAAGATATGCTTGAGAAAGCAAAATAAAAAAGCTACTAAGAGAATAGGTTGATCTTGTTTTAGCTCGCTTTAATAATTTAATGGCAAAATAAGAACCGTAAAATATCGGCCATATTTGGACAATTAATACAACGATAATTCTTTGAGCGAATGAATCTTGAAATATCATGTTTTGTCTTTATAATAATTTATCTATCATAATTTAAAGTTAACATTTTTAGGGTTAAAAATAATTTGTTTTTATTCGTTAAGGCAATTTCTATTTCAATTCTCTTACAAAACTCCGATAAATCAAGTAAGCTCCAACGGAGGCTAAAGGTGGAAAAATAAAAATATAAAGAATTCGATAAACTTGATTATCCACCCATGTATGATAGAGAAACAAGGCAAACATCATCACTAATTCAAAAAACACGGTTAATAAAAATAGCAGAATCCTCCTTTTTAATACTACACCCTCAAATACTTTCACCAATTTAAATGACAGAAAAATTTGTGGTAGAACTAAAAATATCAAAAGAAAAATCCAGCTTAGAATAAATAAGAACCAACTATAAGTAGGAATCCATCCAGTACTTGAATCGTATCTAATTCCTCTCAACAAATAGCCAATAAATAGAATATAAGTCGAAATAACTCCATAAAATGTAACTACTAAATAAAATATCCTATTAGTAGATTTATCGTCAAGTTTAACCAGCACCCAACTAAAAATAATAAATATACTGTTTCCAAATATGAAGAAATACATAGCAACTATGTATAAAAGATATGCGTAAGGTGTATATATGAAAAATACTGAAAGATCCACCAAGAAATAAGCAAGGGCATTGAAAATAAAAATGCTACTAAGTATATAGGTCACCCTATTTTTAGCCCTCTTTAACAACTTATAAGCAAGGTATGACAAAAAAAATATAGGCCACACTTGGAAAATTAAAACTGCTGTTATTCTTTGAATGAGAGCGTTTTGAAATAACATAGTGCTTCTAAAAATTTTAGATTTGTATATTTTAAAATTAATTTTAGTAGGATTTTAAAGAATTTGCTTTTAATTTAAATTACACTTTTGTATGTTTAAATGAATTTAAAAAAAAAGTTTTCTAGAGAAGTAGAGAACTCAAATGATCTTATCTCATATCTTCTCTTTTTATAACTTTAAATTTACTTTGAAAATACTTCGTATTTTAATATTTCAGCTCGATAATATTTCCATATTGTATCGTAAACCTTTTTTTGAAAGCGTTGACTGCTCAAAGACATAGCGGGTGTATTAGTTATTAAATCATTTATTGAAAGGATAAGAATTTCTGTGTAGGTCTTAAATTTTTCACGAATCTTCGTTTCTTCCTTAATACCGTCCACATACTCTTTAATTATATCATTTAAGGATTCCTCTACATTACTTACGGTTGGAAGAATATATTTTTCGTACTTCTTCCGAACAGTAGTTCTTACATAAATTCTTGTTACCTGCTTTCCCTTTACCGTTGTTCTCTTCTTATGAGCGAATCCTTTTTTACATAAATTGTTAATATAATCATATCCTTTAGTAGGGCTTTGGTGATCAAATTCTAAATCAATTAAACGCTTCAAAATTGAATGTTCTACTCCATCGTGCATTATTAGAATCATAAATGCTTCAAATTCTCGCATCGAAAGATCCCTTATATTAAAGGTATTTTCTTTCGAACGAGGTATTTTACCAGTAGTTTTTATTCGGGGAGAATTGTTGTCTTCCATAATTAAAACACAACTTTCATTCGATGTTTTTTATCTGTTTTTTAATTTATAAATATAATCATCATAAATTTTATTTAAATTTATAAATCTGCAAAGAATAAAATATTTTAATTCCATAAAAATATATGCGTAGATACATAGATATTTCCTAATGATTGTATGAAATTTCTATTAAATTAAAGAACTGAGCTCGAAAATTAGAGTTTTCAACGACATTTCTCCAAGATTGAGGAGGTTCTTTAAATACTCTAATAACTTTTCCTCAAAATTGGGGAATAAAGCTTAAATTTTATATCGACGATAGATTATTAAGATAGTTTGACATTTTAATTAAGTTTAAGATTACAATTACAGACAAAAATCTTTGGGTGGGGTTAGGTTATTTTATTCTATTGAATAATCATTCTGATTATTTCAATAGATAGAGAGAATTTTTTGGGGGCAAATTTTTACTTTCATAAAACCTTAAAAATTACATCGTCCAATGTTCGCTTAGGAACATGCATCTCGTTTCCTTCTTTCCAGTACTTGAAAGAGCCTTCATAAGGTTCTATTTTGGAAGTTTCATCCGGATAACCTAAACTAATTACGTGTTTAATTTCGTAATTTTCAGGCACTTCGAGTAAAGATCTAATCTTAGCTCCATTGATGTTACCCATCCAACAACTTCCTATTCCAAAACTCACAGCTCCAAGTAATATATTCTCAACAGCAGCTCCGACATCGTAGTCAAAGTATGATTTCTTAATATCCGTGTTTACAAGAACTATAATATACGCCGTTGGTTCTCTTCCACTTTCAGGTGTTCTTTCATCTTTAGGGAGAGATGATGCCCATTTTACTAGTGGAAACATCTTTTCTGTCATTACAGGACTTTCTACAATTACATATTCAACGCATTGAATGTTGCTGCCTGCAGGTGCTATTCGAGCGTAATCGATTAATTTTTTTAACGTGTCGCTTGGAATAGGATCTTGCTTAAATCTTCTAATTGTTCTTCTTTTATGTATTGCTTCTTCTATATCCATGGTTAATACCTTTACTGTTTTTCTAATCTTGATTGTACTACTGACTCTGCTATATCATAGAAAGCATATTCTACGTTTTTCCCTGTCATAGCAGAGGTTTCAATATATTTAAGATTTAATTCCTTAGCTAATGCTAACGCTTCAACTAATTTAACTTTTCGCACATCAGTAAGATCTGTTTTATTACCAAAAATATATCCTATCATTTGATGGTGATGTTTATCCATGTTTTTCATCACGTCTTCATACCAATTTTTTATGTTGGTAAAGGAGGTTCTGTTAGTTAAATCAAAAATAAGCAATATAGCCTCTGAACCCTGATAAAAGTGTCTTCTCATTGTTTGGAATTTATTTTGCCCTGCAATATCCCATAATATAGTTTCTATTACTTTATTATTAGCTTGAATGATTTTTTCAGTAATGCTGACACCTAATGTGGGAACATATGTCCTTAGAAATGCGTTATCTGTAAAACGTAAAATAGTAGAAGTTTTTCCGACTCCAGGATCACCTACAACTACGAGCTTGAATCTATAATCAACGATTTTTTCGTCTCTTATTATTTTTTCAGGAAATTCAATTGATGCTGGAAATGAAATTTCTTTAGCTCTAAAATCCTCTAATAATTGACCTACACTATTTCTTAGGTAATTAATTTCTTCAAAAATATTTTCCTTATCGGTATTCTGTTCCTCTAAATTAATTATTTTTCTTGTGGTTTCGTCAAATGGAGCCTTTAAATAACTCATATATTTATAAAAAACTACATCATCGGCTTCTTTAAACAAAAAAGTGATCGCTGAACGCGCAAATCCTCCTCTCTTGCTGTTATCTTTTCTTTCTATGTATCTTATTAATCCTTTAAGTTTTAATGAAGGGAAGGGAATTATTAATAGAGAATCTGGCACAGAACCTTGGTCTCCTGTAAGAATAGTGACAGTTTTAATAGCAACAAGCATTCTTATCGATTCGGGTAAATCTAGGGGAGTCCAATGGATTGGGTCTGGACCTAACTCATCATGAATATCGGTATAAATTACAGCATCAATTAGTTTCTTCATATCATTTATTCTTCCTAATAGAAGTTAGTTTAATTCCCTTTATTCTCCTTTTAAAAGATAATATATATTTAAAAAATTAAAATTATTTATATTTGAGTTTATAGAAATATAATCCAGAATTTTTAGATTTTTAAAATTACTAAAACTATATTCATTCAGTGGGTTTATCCTTTTATAGTTTCATTTAATATGTTCTTTAGTCATGAAATTGTAAAATTATCTTGCAATTTTTAAATTTCGAATTATTTCTTAATTTAACAAGTTAAACGTAAATGGCGTAAGAATAAACTATGACATATGAAGATATTGTATATGAATCAACTAAGAAGGCTCTAAATAACTTTGAAAACATCAAAGAATGCATTCAAGGTCTCTATGAAATTCTACGAATTACTCTCCCTATTGAAAACACATATTTCAATATGGGACAAGATAATATTGAAGCATTGTACGAAAATCTATTGGAGTTAATGGTTAACGAATTAGGAACAGTAGAGTTCATGAAAAAACTTAAAAGTGCTGAAGTCGATTTGGATTTACCTTTAGATAATTTATCAAAGTAACTACATCTCTTATTTTAGTACTTCATTTGTTTCCATGTACCATAAATATAGATCTAACTTATCCAAATCAAGATCTATCTTATCTCCAATTTCTTGAAGAATGATTTCAATTTCTAAATATTTCTTCTTTGTAAGGGTTTTAGGCTTTTCAATAATATTGTATTTCACCAGAAGATCGATAATATGAAAGTCTATAATCGCGTAATTTGGGTAACCTATGTTTCTTAAAAAATGACTTGCTTCCTTGTAGCCTAATCCCTTAATATTTTTCACTATCCAATCTCTTAAATCATTCCCATCGATATTTGAAGCTAATTTATTCTCTAACTCTGATAAATACGACCTAGCTTCAAGAATATATTTAGCTCTAATGTTTGGAAAACGATAACCAAATTCTTTAAAAAAAAATTTTAACTCATCTTCAGAACATGTTAAAAAACGATTATTTATCCGTTGTTGTACTTCTATGCATTTTTTAGCTCCACAGTTAGCCGTCATAATACAAAAACAAAGTTCTTTAAAAATTTCGTTTATTCCTGATTCGGATACAGAGGAAAACTGGTCAATCCGCTCATTTACAGTATTTGAGACATCGCTATTTTTTAAAGATTCAATTGATTTAATGAGTTCTCTCATATATTTTAAAGAAAATTTGATATTTTAAAAGCAAAACTCTTTAATTTAATAAGTTCAATTATTCACAAAATCTTTATTGAATGCTTAAAATTATATTAATATAGCTTTATTAAGGTTTAATTAAGGTTAATGTCATTATGATACGGGATAAGATCATCGTTTTGGGCTCACTTGCATTTGACTATATTATGAGTTTCGAAGAAAATTTTGTAAATGCTGTTTCCATAGATCACGAGAAAGAAGAATACCAAAGTACTGTTACTGCTAATAGTCGCGTCCAACGATTCGGCGGTACAGCCGGAAATATTGCGTACAATCTTGGATTACTTAATACATCAACGGTCTTGTTACTGGGTTCTGTAGGAAATGACTTTAATACTCTGGGTTATAGAGATCATATAACAAAATTCCCCAACATTGATTTAAATGTTGATGTACAAGCAGATCTGTTTACCGCAGCATGTTACATCGTAAACGATAAGAAATCAAATCAAATGATAATTTTTCATGGCGGTGCTTTAGATGAGAATAAGAACATAGATTTACGGCTGAAAATTAAAGACCCAGAACAATACGCTTACGCCATAAATTCAACCCAAAGTGTTGATGCAATGAAAAAATTTGCAGATCAATTGAGTGATTTAAAAATACCAATGATATTTGATCCCGGACAAGTTACACCACTCTTTTCCAAAAGTGATTTATTAGATATATTAGAAAAATCTGAAATTTTAATAGGAAATTCATTTGAAATAAATCAAGTATTAAATAAAACAGATTTAAACGAAAAGAACATTCTTAGACTTGTCAATACAATAATTAAAACCAAAGGATCTAAAGGATCCGAATTGATATATAAAGCGGATTCTGGTGAGTTAATGCGCGTAGAGATTCCCATTGCAATACCTGAGAACAATGTCGACGCTACGGGTGCAGGAGATGCTTATCGCGCAGGATTTTTAACTGGATTAATATTAGATATGAAGCTATTAGACGCTTGTAGATTAGGTTCCATATTAGGATCTTTTGTTGTTGAGACTAGCGGTGCTCAAACGCAAACTTATGACATTGCAAGCGTTAAAAAGCGGTTTCACAAAACTTATGAGTATATTCCTCCAGAATTAGAAAAAGTCTAATTTTCTAACTCCTTCGCTAAAAAAATTAGATGTGATATGATATCTAAATATCACATAAGCAAATAAAACGCCCTTACGAATTTTTAAATTGAACATCATAAGGTTTGTTTTCCTAATAAGCAAGAATTAAGTAGACTAATAAAAAGAAAACATGCGCAATATAGTAACAAAAAACTATGATTCTCCACTTATTTAAAAACAAAATCTAAGATAATATATTTAAGAATACGGTTTAAGAATAATGAACATGTCAACTAACAACGAGAACTATGAACTTGATTATTATCTAAGTATAATTGAATACTTTCAAAATCAAGATACAAACAGAGATACAACAGAAATTTGGAAAAATAAATCGTTTATTCGACTAATGAAAGTATTGAAGCGAACAAGAAACAAAGAGTTCGTGAAGAATTCCATTATCCTCATACTCTCCCTATTTGATAAAATGCCTCCAGATTTTTATTCAAGTAGGGGAATTCAAGTAAACTCGTTAACTAATAGCGAGAAGCTTACATATGTTAATCTACTTAAATCAGAAATTGCAAACGATATTCCCAACTAAATATCTAATAGAATAGTTGCTTAATCCAGCGTTCTTATCATAATATTTTTGGATGAAGTCTGTAAAAAAATCTTCCTAATCTATAGTTCCTTCTTCTACTTAAAACTTAAATTTATTAATTTTAGTTTTTATAAATTTTATAATTATTTTAATCTACAACAGGGGATATTATGAAAATGGTTTCAAATAAATTACTTTTAAAAAAAGAGTCAGTTTTAGGATTTGTAAGTATTATAATTTTATCAGCAATATTTCTTTCGAGTAGTTTTCTCATTCCAAATTCCAATAATAGTACAGAAATAAACAGAGATTTCAATGACACCCCTCAAATACCCTCAGTTGCAGATGTTGATCCCGTTTTATTTGAAGGTAATGAAAATGCTTTAAATGTAACCGATTATGGAAAGTTATATAAGTATGATCAAGAAGTTTCTTTAACTAATCAAGAAGAACTTACTTTAAATTATTATCTTGATTCTGGGCACGATTGGAAAGCAAATAAGGTGGAAAATAACTTAATAAATATAGTAGATAAAAGAAATTGGATAAATAATTCTGGTTTTGAATCACCTATTATTTATCGAGTATATGATACAATGGATATCTATGGTACACCACATCCTTATGGTAATCACAATCCTGACTGGCTTTCTCCTCAAGATGAGATTACCGTATCAGGAGCAGAGTATATTCGAGTTCATTTTTCTAGATTACAGTTTGAATATGGTTATGATTGGGTTTACATAACTGATTCCGACGAAGCAAGTTCTTATTATATTAATAGTACTTCATCAAATATATATAATTTCTACTCTCCTTGGATTATTGGTGATACAATAAAACTTGACTACGATTCTGATAACAAAGATCATTATTATGGTTATGATATTGATTATTATGAATTTATGAATTCAAGCTCGAATATTGATATAAATTCTGCCAGTTGGCAATTTAATTATGATGTAGGTATTGATTGTTGGAACGATTACGGTCCTGGAGAAGTAGATAACGCTTCAGCTATGTATGTTGCTTTATATGGAGCATATGTCAATGAACTTGAAGTTGATTTTGATACTGGTGCTTATTCCGAATTATTCCAAGAATTTACTATTGATAGTGGTCCATTTGTTGAAGCGTATTTAAGTTTCGACTATTATTGCCAATATGCATTGCCTACGAATGATCACTACATCTATGTTAAGATAAATAATGAAAAAATCTTTAGTAAGGGAATGTTAGATATTTCTGAATTGGGTAAACAGAAATGGCTTTCATCTGGAAAATTATATACAGATTCGTGGGATAATACGACGAATATCTTTAAGGGAGATTTAAAAAATTTCAATATTTCAGTAGGATTTATAATTGGTTCGGGCTACACTTATACAAGTGGATGGGCGATTGAAGATGGTTTTACAAATATTGTATGGTTTGATAATATTTCTTTGGTTGTAACAACTAAAACAAACGCCACTCAACCTGGAGTTGATTTAACTATTAATTCACAGACCTTACAAGATTGTTCAGATTGGGGGTCATCAAATCAAACAATTAACCAAATTTGGGATACGGATCCTATTACATTAACAATAAATACTACTTCACCTCACCTCGAATTTGATTTGAATACGACTGTTTATGGATATCACAATGTGAAATCAAAGATTAATCAACAAACCACTGAAGGTGTTTTATACGATATATTAGAAAATGGCACTATATATTGGAAATATTATCATAATTTATATATCCCTAATCAATATGCTGATATTGAATTTGATATCAATAAACCAAACGATTGGGAAATCATATCAGTATTGGATCCTACTCTACAAGAAATACCCTTCGAAGATGGCAAGGTTGGAGATATATTACTTAAAATTAATAGATCTTATGCAATTTTTCCTGGTTGGTGGACTTTTAAAGCAACATCGCCTAATTTTTTAAGTCAATCAAATACTAAATTATTAAAACAAGGTGAATGGACACACACTAGTTTTGTTACTGGTGAATCAACACGGATTAAAACTCAAGTAAACTACAGTGGTCGAATTCCTATAAATATTGAGTTAACAGAAGTAAATTTAACGATATTTGATCCCGATGGAAATCAGTGGTATTCAGAAGTGAATTCACCCTTATCAAATGGAACAGTATTCTTTTCAGAAGTAACATTCTCTGCGCTAAATACTACAGGGGGTCAATTTGACTATACTTTATTCTGGACTAATGGAACTGCGTTAGGTGGTGTTAAATCAAACTTCATTGTAAATCACAAGAGTCAAATAAAATTGTTAAAACCTGACGATGCAAAAATTGACCTAATAACTGAGGGTTTTGTAGGAGACATCATCCCTATAAGAGTTATTCTAACTGATCCAGAAAACAACTTATCAATTTCAGAGGCAACGGTTTTTTATAATTGGACGGGAGGATCTACTCTCAATTTTACTGAAGCTGCTATTGGTGTGTATGAGACAATTTTAGATACTACTGATTTAGCTTCGAAAGGATTGTACGAGATTTTAATAGGTTCGTCGAAACTAGGATTCATAGAAAGTAATCTCACCCTAAAAATAAACCTAGGAGAAGAAACTAATTTACAAAGACTTGAATCAGAATATAATATAGAATTACACGCAAATAGTACTATCAAGTTTAAGTTTACTGATTTTAGTAGCAACGGTATTGATGGAGCAACAGTTAACATTAGTATAAGTGATCCATCTCATTATTCGATTGAGAATCTTGGTAATGGAGTGTATGATATTGAATTTAGTACGTTATATATTGATGATATTGGTATTTACCAAATTAATTTTAGTTTTTCGGCAGCTGAGTATGAACCTCAATATTACGTATACCAGTTTCAAATTATTGAGCAATCGGTAAATCTTTCAGTGTATCTCAATACGCTTAATATTCAAGATAATTCTCTGCACGAAGTCACCTTTTTTGATATTCTAAATATCTCTGCCAAAGCGATGTCGAACATAGACGAGGTTTATATCTCCGGAGGAAATTTTACCTGGATTAGCGAATCATACGAAAAAAACCTGACTGAATTCTTCAATTTCTGGTATAACACATCTATTGAATGCTCTCCTGATTTCTTTTCTTCTGGAATTAATTTCATCTATTTAAGGTTTGAACATCCTAACTATAGAACGCAGACTTTTGGATTCGAAATCTTGATCGATCGAATTGAGTTTGAAGTCGATATAGTTGATCACGAGGACTCAAACCCAACCATAAAAGCGGAGATAGGAGGTTCTTTAGTACTTCAAATCGAATTGTTAGATATTGAAACTAGTCTCCCTATCGAAAATGCATCGGTATTATACGAGTGGACTTATGGAGTTGGTGAATTGGAGGAAATATCTCCAGGTATATATCAACTAACAGTATCTCTCCCAGAAAATTTACAGGGCAACTTTATATTCAATTTAATCATCTCAAAAGAGGGAACAGTATATAAAACAACACAAGCTTCATTTCTTTTAGTTATTGGGGAACCTCAATTTCCCATATTTATCATATGGATTATTGTCGTAATCTCAGCTGTAATAATTGGTGTTCTAGGCGTACTCAGCTTGAGATCTTATGTAATTTTACCAAGAAGAAGAAAAAGAGAAGCAGAATTATTATCTCGAACCCAAAGGTTTAAAGATATCGAAAACATTCAAGCAATTGTAGCGATTCATAAAGACAGTGGAATACCACTCTATACTAAAAGTTATTCTATCTTGGAGAAACATAAAAAGGAGATTTTTGCAGGATTTATTCAAGCTATTATAACTGTTGGCCAAGAAATGGTAGGGAAACGAGGAGAAGGTGGAGAAGTAGTTGAGGTGGATGAAGAAGATGGAACGCGAACGATCCTAGAGCTTGATTTTAAATATTTCTATTGTTTGATTTGTGACCGGCAGGATTTACGTATTATCTTTATTCTTACCGAAAGAGCTTCAGAAAGAATGAAAAATCAGATTTCAGATCTCTCTTTGGGAGCAATGTTGGAATTATCTGAACTGATCGGAAATTGGGATGGAGCTATTCATGAATTCGAAGAAAAATTTCCCCCAATTATAAATAAATATATAGAATTATCCTATAAAGAAGCATTTACGATAAATAATGCAGAATTCATAGCCAAAATGAGAAAAGAAAGCGAATTAAATTCCATGGAAATCAGGATTTTGAACGTTATCTATTCGATTGCTAAAAGCAAAAATGAATTTCACTTGGATACTATATTTGAACTTATTCACGAAAAAAATCAAAATGTTGTTATAGATGGTATAGAGACTTTGATAAAGAAGCAAGTTATTATACCATCAACAAAATAAAATAATAGAAAATTTTTATTTTTTTTTTTAATTTAATTATGGATACTCCAAATGATTTAAGGTTTGAATGCGTACATTGTGGAAAATGTTGTACTGATTTAAACACGCTCGTTAACGCTACTTATTCAGATATTCTCCGCATTAAAGATGGCTTAAATCTAACCCAAGATGAAATTATTGAAATTTTAGGGTTCTATGTGTTCGATAAAAAACCAACAATTAAAGAAATTAAACGAATGGTAGTTCCTCCTATTGAAACAGAAAGAGGTTTAGCATTTACTGGGCTTAAGAAAAAATCCGACGGTCAATGTTACTTTTATAACAACATCAAAAATAGATGCTCAATTTACAATTTTCGACCTAACTTTTGCAGGACTTTTCCTTTTACATTCAAACTTCTTGTTAGCACAGAAAAATCAGATGAAAACGCGATTAAAGTAAATTACACTGAAAAAGGACTTCAATATTGCGGAGGGATAGGAGAAGAAGCACCCGTTATCGATAATGATATTTGGACCCAGATGGGTCAGAGGGTGCTTCAAGATTTAGCTAAAAACACAGTTTTGATTAAAAAATGGAACGAAGGCGTCAGAAAAGGAGCAATTGTGCCTTCAGTGCAAAATTTTATTTTAACGATATTTAATTCAGAAAGATAATTACTATTCTCCTTCTTCAAAAATATTGAGAGAGCGCGATTAACATCCAAAATAGCATGCGCAATTCGATTTTAAAGGCGATTTTGTTACTAAAACACTTAAAATCATCAAAATCTTGGTTTTCTATAAAAAAGCTTAAATTCTGATTTAAGAACTTTAATAACTCAGAAATGATGCTTATTTCTTTACCACTTGAATTCAGTAATACTAGTGTTAATAATATTCTAGCTGTTTCTGTAGTGGATCCATTAAAAGATCCATCGGGGAGCTTTTTTTCCTCTAAAAAGTTTAAATATTGACCTTGCAAATTGTTAAAATCAAATGTATCATCTACTAATTTCAACGAACTTAAGTAATAATACAAATCTGATGACTTAAATCCCTCCAAATTGAACAAATCAAGCTTTATAAGAGGATCAATGAGGTAACTTTTGTCTGTTATAATTCCTCCTCTTTTTTTTAGCAGTTTCAAGCTTAAAAGGGTGAAAAAATTAAGACTTAATTTTTCTGGAATGAAAGGGTTGAGTTCATTTTCTAAGAACATTTCAATATCAAGTAAATCGATAAGATCTGAACTATTCAATAAATCTAACTCAGAAAGGACGGAGAGTCCGTGATATATACTAATTGGAGATGGTTTATGGTAACGGCCAGTGCTAAATATTTTTCCACTAATAAAATTACTTACGATATTTTCAACATATCCTGGTTCTAGTTGTAGTTCCTCCCCTAACATCTTAAAAGTATTAATTGCATAATACAAATTTTCTAAATCAAGAAATTCAGGAGAGGATAATATAAATTTTCTCAACTGTTTTATATTGATATTAATTTTACTCGTAATAGATTGATTTAATTTAGGAATGCTGACGAAATAATTCAGTAATGAAGAATTCTTTGTCTTTTTCAGCATTAGATCGCTGTTTAATTCGTTTGAGCTATGAGAGATTGCTTCTATATTTTCTTGGCGAGCTTCCTGTAATTCTTTCAATATATCTTCTTCAGATAGGGATTCTATTGGATCCTCAATTTGCAAAAGTTCCGCTTTAAATGTTAAATCTGATGGATTAAAATAAGATAATAGGTCATTACTAAATATACCTAAAAGATTAATAACTTTCCCTGAAATATTGCTATTATTCTTAAATCTATTCAATTTATTGCGAAAATCGTGAGGTAACAAATCAAAAAGGTCTAAATTTTCGATTATCTTGTTATCAATTTCCATTAGGTACTCTAGTATTATTGTAAATAGATGTTTATTGATGTACTCTTTCAATCCTAATTGGAGAAAAGATAAAAAATTAGTATATTGACTTTTCTTCTGCTCATAAAATTCTTGGTATAACTCATGATCTGCTGTCAATTTACTTTTATCGATTCCTATTGTAATCAACGCAGAATTTGTAGCTGCTATTATGGAAAGGATATTGTTGGTCGCATCTTTTTCTAAGCATGAATCAATATTTATTGAAGTATTTACATTTTTTGAGAGTATTAGGTCGGATAAATACAACTCGTAGATTTTATATAACTCATTAATTTCTTCTTTTAATGCATCAACTAGATTTGAGATTATAGTTTTTAGATCTTCCATTTTACTCTCGTGTTATTTATTATATTTGCTCAGGTGATAAATTTAATACGATAACAGTTAGCATATCTTAATTTTACAGTTAATCTAACCTAATCCTAAATAGTTAAAAATTCGTTATAATATTAATATTAATAAAATTTTATAATTAAAAAATCAGTCATAATTTAAGATGGAAAAGAATTCCTACGATTTTTTCGCAAAAGATTATCATAACAAGCGACGACATCACTGGAAAGATTTAGAAATCTTTTTACAGGAATTAATCGACAAAGGAATTCATTTTGAAGGTTACAATCTTGATCTAGGATGTGCAAATGGCAGAAATTTCGATCTATTTCTACACCCTAATAGTAGATTAGTTGGAATAGATAACTCTATAGAACTTTTAAGGTTAGCACGAGAACGATTAGATGAACAAAATTTTAAATCAAAATTTAATCCTAATTTCGTCAACTTGATTCTTAGCGACGTAAAGGCTTTACCATTAAGACCTAATACGATTAAAAACATATTTTCTATCGCTACGATTCATCACATAAAAACGGAGACTCTTCGTAATGAGACCATATTCCAGCTCTATAGTGTATTAAAAGATAACGGATTTTTCGTCCTTACAGTATGGCGTCGATATCAGAAAAAATATCGTTTTAATTTCATTATTGACAGAATAAGAAGAATTTTTATTCCAAAACATATCGCAAAGCAAAAAAACTTAGGTATACTAGAATATGGAGATAAACTTATCCCTTGGACCCTATCAAATATGAACTTGACTTATAATCGTTTTTACCACTTTTTTTCTCTTAAAGAAATTAAGAACTTGCTGAAAATTTATCTTATCAAGGTAATAGCAAAGAGGGGTGGACCTAATAGAAAAGATAACTTTTTCATCTTATCGCAAAAAGTCGTTAAAGAAAAAATTAAAAACGATTAAAACTACTCGTGACAAACAATTGTAGAAAGTGATTTAACTATAAATGGTTTAAAATTCTCGTAATGTTTATCAATTACATTATAGTGGATATTAATTAGGCGCTCAGTTATATCGCAATAAAAAATTCCATGGATACATTTTTCTCGGTAATATCGTTTCCTCATCATTTTTGTTCTTTGTCCAAACCATGAGACAAATTCATGCGAAAGAAGCCAAGCATTTTCTTTTTTAGTAATAGCGAAACCAATAGCGTTATACAATTCTATTGATTTCTGAACTTCTTTGCCGAAATATAAAGTATTTCTATATTTTGTTTCCCAAGAGATTTCCAATTTAGCGTTAGAGCCATAAATCTCGTCGTAATCGTTCTGAGAATGAAGGGTTATATTCCCTTCTAGTTCATTACCCTCAAATTTTACCTCTATAAACCACTTAGGTAATTTTTGGACGATTATTTTACCTTCGGGCTTTTCGTAAGAGTAATAGTTATATTCCATTGTTAAACCGCTATTTGATATTATGTATAAAAAATAGGGAAAGAGTTATTTATTTAGCAATTCTTTGCATTCATTGATCCAATTTGCTATTCGTTCTTCGGATACTCCCTTAATTAACGCCGCTAATTCAGTTGAATCCTCGTTAACAAGCTCTTCAACGCAGCTTACTCCAAGTTCTTCAAATTTCTTTGCAGTCGCAGGACCTAATCCGGATAACGAAGTCAACTTCGTCGTTTCAGTTTCAGAAAGTTCTATCTTTGCTGGTTTTGGTTCTTTTTTAACTTTTTCCTTCTTAGGAGGTGGTGCCTTTTTAACTGCTTTAGGCTTCTGCGTGGCTACTTTTGCTTTAACGGGTTTCTTTTTCGGTTTTTCTACTTTTGGTTTGAAAGGAGTTCTTTTCTTTTCTTTAAACTCGTAAGGCTTCTTTTTTTTTACTTCTTACTAGCTGGTTTTAGCTTTTTTAGCTCTTCAACATTAGCTTCGTGTTTAGATTTTCTGAAAAAATCGATGCTAAGATTTAACTCTCTTAGTAATTCCACGGTTTTGCCAGCTTCTTTTATTTCCGACAAAGAAAATCCTTTCCCATTGCGATGATGAGCATCTTTTGCCGGGGATATTGCCATCGCTACGATATTTTTACTATCTTCCATAATCAAAGAATCACCAAGTTGATTACAAGGTAAATGAGATAAATTTAGAAGACTTTTATTTTTTTCTATTTCAATATTCTTTGATTTGGAGTTTAAAGAGTTTTAAAAATTTACAATATCGAGTTCTTCTAGTTTTTTTAACACAATATTTATGTCATTGCGAGGTTTAGCTAGCATTCGTGAAATTCTTAATGGAGAAGCGTCTCCTGTACATCGTATAGCAACTTGGAAATCTTCTTCGTTTATCATTCCCATAGACATTATCTTTTCTAATACCTTCTTTACCACCAATAATTTCGGAAAAACTTCTGCTATTTTACCTCCTTGACACAAGTTCTCGATATCGGCTATAATTGTTTGAAAACGAGATTTCTCTGATGTAGTTCGAAATATTTTTATATCTGATTGATGCTTTTTCCAAAAACGACTCGAGATTTTATGAATCACTTCAATTGTTTTATCTACATCGTCATCTGGGTCTGAAATGGAGCAAAACAAGATTCTTGAAGGGGGATGATAGATAATGATAATGGTTGAATTTTCAGACTCTACAACCCTAGTCATGTCTTCCTTATTATTGCCTTTAACCATTGCATCTTGTATTTTATCAATTATCTGATTTATTTCTTTGAAGAAACCAGGAATAACTCTTGTACTCTGATTATCTTCTTTTAAAGATCTAAAAGTAGCCTCTAAAAGAGAAATTCCATTTTCGCTATCAATTAGAAAAATCTTGTAGATAATAGTACCTTACCCATAGTATTATCACAAATTTTAATTATTAACATAATAAAAATTCTGTCTTAATAATGTTCTTCTTTATGAAAAATACACGAAGAAATAAAAAGAGAGATTTTTATACTCTACTAAAATAGTATTAAAAAACTTAGAATTATAATGAAAGCTTATAAAGTCGCATTTCTCTTAATAATATTTCTCTTTCCAACGAGTGTTAGAAGCGAAATTAACCTTAATGCCGTTGATGGGGTGTCTAATTATCAAGTTAATCAAAGCGTTACATATCAAGTAGAAATAAATTATACATTTACCCATACTAGGTTATCTCCTCAAAATTATTATTTTAAAGTTGCTCGTTTTAACGATCGCCAACCTAATTCTACTCTTACCCAGTATTGTGCCCCTTATCAAGAAACTGAACTCTTATATAATTCCATTACCGGATACGACTCTCTTATAGTAGGCAAATTAGATAAATTTAATAACACCTACGATTTGTTTAACGCTTCTTTAAGCACATCTGAGACAATTACTTTAAATCAAAAGTATATCATAAAGCTCAACGAAGTCGAGTTTGGGAACATTCAAGATTCAGACATAGGTACTTACAATACATCAGATGAAATATTCGATTTGTATTGTAATAATTCCGAAACTTATTACGATATAAATGATACCGATTTAATTGCTGCGTCAAATCGAATCGTAAATCCTAGCGATAATCCCCTCGAGATGGCAATGAAGATTTGTCAGAATGTTTCAGATTACTTGGCCTACGATGGTACTCTTCCAGCTGAAGAGCAAGGAGCCTCATGGGCTTTTGATAACAAAAGAGGGGACTGTAGCGAATATTCTTCCTTAATGATTACGTTATTGCGAATTCAGGGAATCCCAGCTAGAAAGGTGACTGGGATCTTGCTTCAAACCGAGAATAATAATATTCCTCCAGTTGGAAAAGTTTTTGATTTATCCGCTTCTTCAGCGGGAAGCACAAATGTTCCAGGTCACGCTTGGGTCGAATACTACATACCGGACATCGGATGGATTGCTTGTGAACCTCAAGTTGCAAGTTCCTACAAAAAAATAGATGTTTTTAGGTTTAATTTAAATATAGGAGCCTGGTTTTTTATCCCTGGAGCATCACCGGGATATAATTATGCTTCGGAGTTCCCTCATATTCCATCACCAGTAGCATACGATCACGACGCTTATACTTTTAATTACAACATGAAAATAACGGTGTTAGATTCGGACTCAAAATTAACGGAAATAATCGTCTTAATCGTGATTGGATCTATAGCAGGAGCTGTTATTATTGGAGTAGGTCTATTAGTTAGATCTAATAAAAAAAAGAGAAAAGCCTACGAAAATTTTAATTAATAATTTACTATTTCTATTTTACTTTTTCAAGATAAACTAAATATAGGTTTGAATTAAATCTTTAAGATTTTTTGATAATTTAGGTAAATTTTTTTCAATTTTATCTAGATTTAGGTCTTTTTCCATAAAAAGTAATAGGTAGAGGTTATATTTTTCAACGAATATCCTTTTAAATATTATTTTTTTTGATTCGTCCGTTATTCCAGAAGAAACTAGAAAATCCTGTTTGAGCAGTTTAAATTCTTTAAAAGTCTTATATAAGGTTTGAAAGTGAGGTGCTGATATTTCAAATACCTTTTCAGAAATGCCGGATTCAGAGAAATTTGACAATATTATGCCATTTTCGTTAAGTAAAAGTATAGCATCTGAGTTTATTTTCTTCGCAAAATGTTTCAATTGATTTTCAAATAATTTTCTGTTAGGAGATAATTGTGATAATCCGTAGGAATAAGCAGATATTAACGAAAATCCATCAAATATAGACGTTTCAAAAATTTTTATGAAAAATGGTTCCGAGATTTCATGAATTTGTTCAATTATTGTATTGATATTAGATCTTATATCGTCTGAATTTTTTATATCTGGATCACACTTATTTAGACAAATAACGATTGGGGGATATTCTTCTAGTTCTTCTAGTGAATCAATGACTTTTGTAAACAACTCAACAGACTCGTTTATTCTTGCAAAATCTTGGACATCTATAAAGAAAAAAAGTAAATCTACGTTGTATAAGTATATTTTTCGCTGCTCAAGGAATTTTTCACGGTAACTTTTTTGGCCACCAAGATCCCATATAGATATTGTAGAATTTTGTTCCTCAAAAATCTTTTCATCGCTTCTCGCTACTCCCTTTGTAGGAAGAGTTTTAATGATTTCAGAGTACTGCTTCTTAACAGCGTGGAGAAAACTCGTTTTTCCCGCGCGATCTAAACCAGTCATAAGAATTTTAATTTGTCGAAATAGCGAAAAAGGGTCTTTTATTTCGCTTGTAAATTCGAATAATTCATCTTTTAATTCTCCCATTATAGTTTCATTTTCCTCAGAAGTCTTAGCTATTTGAACCTTTGACGCGGCACTATCAATTATAACCCGGAGGTATTTCATGTTTTCATAGAAAAAAACGCGATCATCCTCGTCAATTAGAACAGTTATAGTAGCAGCTTTAGCATTTCCACGAGCTGATGGATCTAATATTAAAAAAAAGTAAGTTAACCCGTTTAATTTTAAATCAGGAAAAGGGAGGATTCCAAAATAATTTACATCCTCAGTAGAAGTGCCATTTTGATATACTGTATCGCCCATCAATAGAGAGATTGTTTTCATAGCAATTAAAAGCCTTGAAGACTCATCCATCGTTTCTGGCCAATAAATTATTGGTGTTGGTCCATCATCGTTAAACAAACTTAAAACGACTGATTTGATGACGTTATTCATTGGTTTTGACATAATTCTATGAAATTCATTGATTTTCGTAAAGATTTAAAAGAAAGAAAGCAAAGATTCGCTACTTTTAAATCAAAAGATATAATTATACTTTTCCTAGTTCTTTTAAACCGATTTAAAATATTATATTATTTTAATATATTAAGAAAGAATTTTTAATTAAATCTTTATTTTTTTAAAAAAATAAGCAAATCTAATGAATTTGATAAAGTAATCTTGGTTTGCTAGTAATCCTTGAAGTAAACATGGAAATTCTTCGAGTACTAATATCTTAATATTTAAAGTGAATTAATAAAAAATTAATAATTGTATTTATTGCGAATAATTACTTTCTTAACTATAATCATCAAATGGACAAACTCATCTTGTATTACAATGTTTGAAGAAAAAATTTATGAATCATTACCAGAAGTGCTCTTTAAAGATAAAAAATCGGGGATCGTGAAAAAAAACAAATTTGATCCTAACAGAATTTATACCACATTACGAAATGAGACGGAACTATCTGAGCAAGATGCGGAAAAAGTCACGCTTGATGTTTTTCGTTTTATAACATCATCTAACCTTAAAATTTTAACTGCACCTCTTATAAGGGAGTTAGTTAGTTATACACTCTCTAAATTTGGTTTTGAGATTGCGCGTTTAAAAAATACAAGAATCGGATTTCCCTATAAAGATTTGGAAAAGAAAATCGAAGACTGTCACGATCTGGACGAATTGAAAGAATTCATTTACGCAGGGGTTATATATGAATTTAAAGAAGTTAAAAAATTAATTGAGGATTCCAACCATTCTAAATGAATCAGGGCAATTAATCATTATATCTTAACTCTCCATCTATTCTTTTAGATTATTAACATAAAATAGATTATGTCTGATTTCTTTTCTATTCAATCGCTAAAACAATTTTTCTTAGAAATCTACAATCTTCTAAAAGAAGGAGATTCTGAAGTAACCGAGTTATGGTTTGAGATATCAGATATAACATTTTTCAAAAAATTTAACGATTTAGAACTCCGAGAGTTTCTGGAAAGGTTCGATTTTATTTCAATTCAGAAGGGAAATTACATTAATTACATTGTAATAGATAAAATCATTTTTATCACTAGGGGTCTACAATTTTTAGAGTTAGATGTTAACCAGTTATCTCTTTTATTAAATTACGACGGATTTGAAGCTTTAATTCAAGAAATTTTATCTCAAAACAATTATAGAACAATTAAAAATTTTAGGTTCTCAGATAGATCGAATTTGAAATACGAAACATCTCAAAAACGATACGAAATTGATGTTATAGGGATTTACCAAAATCATATCCTCATTATAGATGCTAAACAATGGAAAAGGAAAGACTCTTACGGCGCGATGAATAAAGCCGCTAATTTACAGTATCAAAGAGTCGTCGCTTTAAAAAAAAATCCTGAAACGCTTTCAGATTTAATACAAAAACTGTTAGGAATGAACTTTAAAATCCGTAAAAGACTACCCTTTACTCTAATTCCAATTATGGTGACATTAGAAACTAATTGGATTAAAATTAATGATAATTCTGTCCCTTTAGTGGGAATAAATAATCTAAATTCGTTTTTGCAAGAGTTAATGATTAACATGCAATATTTTAAAACAGAAAAAGTCTCAAAACTAATTATTCAGAAACAATTACTCTAAAATCCAAGCGATGTATCCTATTTTGACAATCCTAAGTATTGTGTTACTTGTTTTTTAACAATAGATACAGCAAAATGAATTATTCCACTTTTCACTTTAGGGTTTGAAAGAATTATTAAAATCATATCATTTCCTAAAGTCTCTTTTGAGCCAATAGGTGCAAGATCTAATACTCCATGAGATCCTCTAATAGATATATTCATTAGTGTTCCAGCACTTAAACCTTCAATTATATCGTTGCCAATCATTGATAAATTCTGACCAATCGTAGCAAAGAGGGAATCTGATATCCTCGAACTAATCGCAGAGGCGAGGATTGTACCATCTTTCTTAATAATTGCAGAGGCTTCGATATGTAAATCCAATTTCAGAAGATCTTTTAGAATCTCACTCATACTTGAAGGGGGTATGACTTTTACAGGTTTTTCTTTGATCTTTACTTCTTTTTGAATCGTTTCCAGTGGTTTTACAGTAATTTTTTTTGAAAGAAAAGAAAGTACCTTTGTCATATCATCTTCTAATTGCTTCTGTTTTAAGAGAGTAGATTCTATTTGGCGGGATGAGGTAGAGGTACTTTTAGAAGATCGAGATTCTGAACCCGTTGAGACCTTAACTTGCTTAGAACTACCATAAACGCTTTTATCTACAATAATTGAACCTCTAAAAGGTTGTGGTGTGATCTCTTGCAAAAATTCCTTATTGTTTTCATCATCAGGGTCGCTAAGCTCGCTTTCTATTTCATCCTCTAATAACCCTTCCTTGACTTTATTTTCAGGTTTAGGAATTTCGTGAAGATCTAAAATTTTTGGTTTAGCGGCAGGTTTTTTTTTCGGTTCTTTTCTTTGAGGAGTAGCTACTTGTTTCTCTTTTTCAGGTGGCGCTCTCTTTTCATCCAATTGTGGTTTTACGGCTTTTTTGGGAGAGATTTTTATCCTTGGGGGTTTATTGGAACTGGGAAGTAGCGCGCCACATTTTCTACAGATGCGACCATCCGTTTCGTTGTTTGTAGTCCCACAGTTGGAACAAATAATCATTTTACTTATCTCTTCTGTCAGTTATTGAAATCAGAAATATTACTTTTATAAACCTTTAACTATAATACTAGTAAAAAAATACAATTTTATTAATATTGACAAAAACAAATATAAAAAATAAAAGAGTTAGCTATAAAGTATCTCTTTTAGTAAGTTAGAAAAACAAGCAATATCTTCTTTATTAATGTGAGTGTCTTGTTTGAGCATGAGAATATAATAAGGGTTAATACCTTCTTTTAAAGACAGTTGCTTAAACAAGAAGTTTCTTCCAAATCTTTGGACAACCATGTGATTATCTTCTTCCTTGCGACTGGGTTGGACTTCAGTAAAAACAAAGCTATCATTAAGGGTTAGAAAATAAGGAGTGCTTGCAGATAGTAAATTCTTAGTTTCATCATCCTTATAATAGCTTCCGATGATTAAAGAATTGTCATCAAGCAAAACAATTCCATCAGAGTACGTTTTCTTACCAAATTCGATGATTGTTTTTTCAATTAATTCTGACTTTGAATATAAGCTTAGTAATATTTCTGACATTGCTTTTATAATTGATGGGAGATCGTAGATGCTTGTATTATAATAAAAGATTTGTTTATATTCTACATTGCGCTTTACTTTTTCTTTTATTTCTACTTCGAGATTTTTCATTTCATTTAGTGCATTTCGCCTTAAAGCAGGATCGTATTTATGCAAAAATATGTAAATAGGCGGAGCGATCTCGAGTTTCTTGAATTGCTCTACAACATCTTTTAAATAGCTTATTGCTTCAGGTAACCTTACTCGATTCTGAATATCTATTACGTAAATAGCTATTTCTGTGTCATCGAAGTATTTACCTGGGTTTTTCAAATACGAAATTCGATAAGAGATTTGTCCTCCTAGATCCCATTCTGCAATTTCTCTTCCCATGAACTCGAAAATTCTTCGTTGGGCTCCACGAGTTGGTTTTAGGAAAGCTATTTTAGAGAATTCTCTTTGGATACCATAAATGATTGTCGTTTTACCCGCATTGTCTAAGCCTGTAAAGAGTAGTTTCGATGCGGAGACAACCTTTTTCTTATCTTTCTCATCCTTAGTTAAAAATTGAATTGCCAAAATAGTTACACCTTGAAATAGACAATGTAATTTTTGTATATATTCTTATGTAAGATAATATTGCACTCATTCTTATAAAATTATCTCAAACTTAAATATTAAAACCTTTAGCTATTTTTTAATTTTAAAAGGGATATTCCCCCAAAAATTAGTTTACTTAATTAGCCATTAATAAGCTTTGTAGTTTTTAGAACTCTGTAGGCATATCGTATGCAACATTAGGGTTAGATTTAAATATTTCATTTAGTTTTTCAACCGCTTCTTGAGCCGATTTAGCACCATAAATTATGTCATTCCTCCTATCGTCAATTTTTGTTCCTGCCATCTTCGATGACCATCCATTGATTTCTCCAGTTAGTGCAATGATTGGTTTTCCATATATCCAAGCAAAACACATCTCAGATAACGTTCCTGCTTTTCCTTCTATGGCAATACATGCATCACCACTTAGCACGACAATAACGTTTCGAGCTTGAGAAAAAGGAACAGGAATCACAACATCTATATACTTGTTCGCTTTACTCTTATCTTCAAAAGGTATTATTCCAATTGTAAAGCCACCTTCTTGTTTCGCGCCTTTACATACGGCTTCCATAACACCAAATAGACCTCCACAAGCAATTGCGAAATGATTTTTAGCTAATAATCGTCCTAATTCAATTGTTAGCTTTTTTGTTGCAGAATCGATTTCGCTCGTCCCAATAATAGAAATAGTTCCCTTAAAGTTTCTTTTAAAATCAAAATTCATAAAATATCAACTTTTTTTTGTCCTTTTTATAATCAAAATTCTAAAACTTTCATTGAATCTTTACTATCAGTAATATTTAAATCCGATTCATTTCTAATCCTTCCAATAACAGCGGCTGACATGTCATGCTTGTTGAAAGTCTTTATTACTTCCTGAGATGTTTCTTCTGGTGCAGTTAAAATATAAGAAGTGGTTAAAAACATTTGAACATAGGTTTCTAGTTGATAACCCTTTTCTACTAGTTTAGGAGGAACAACGATCTTTTCAACATTGATATCTGCTCCGACATTAGAATATTTTAAAAGCTGTAAAATTGTACCGAAAATCCCTCCGTTTGACACGTCTTTTGAAGAGTTAACAAGATGTTCTTTAGCGATGATGTTCATAGCTAACCTTTTGTTTAATACGACTTCGGAAGATTTGTGCGTAACAGTGTCCCAATGTAGATTACTAGCTTTCCCTATTTGGCCATCAAAATCTACAGCTAAAATAATATTATCGTTTTCTCGGGCGTTGTCTGCTGGAATATAATCTATCTTTTTTATTTCACCGACTAAAGTGGAGCTTAACTCGTAATAATCTTTCATATTAGTGTGGCCTCTAATTATCGGAACTTTAAACTTGTTTGAACCGTTACAAATTCCTTCAATCATTTTTTGGCCGATGGTTTGTTCTTTAAAGGAAATAATGATGGTTGCAGCTAATGGTGTCCCGCCACAAGCAAAAATATCATCAACTCCAACTAAGATAGAACTAAATCCTGCACCAAAAGGATAGTTTTCAATGTAACTTGTTTTAATCCTATCCGTTGTAACCAAGGTGTACATTTCACTCTTGTTATCAATGGCAGCAGAATCTTGTCCTACGTCGGAAAAGATACGAGGACTCTTAAAAGAGTTTGTGCTAATGAAACGGACAATAGGATTAAGCTCTTTTTTTTCAAGAATATTTTTGTTGGTTCGTATGTAGTCTGCAATTTTTTCTAGCATTAATGTTCTAGAATAAAGCTATATATAATTAAATTTCCTACCTTTTATTATTAGAAAATAAAATACAAGAAACTCCAGACTATTGAAAAAAAAATTCAATAAATTAATTGAATCTTCAATCATCAAAGGACTAGTCTTTTGCGCTTTCGATACACTAGGGCCTCAACCAATTTACATGTTTCCTCCTCCTTTAGAGATGGAGGAATTAGAAATTAAAAAAACAGAGGATAATGCTAACAAAATACTTACTATCTCTTTGAGGGATTATATCCAGATAGCTATTAAAAATATATCTCTTTTAATAGGGGACGGAGCTGTATATAACAAAGAAATTGAGGTTTTGAAAAAATACCAATACTTTGGAATTATTCCCTTTCCAGATCTTCAACTAACATCTCTTACTTTCTTTCATTTTATCGATATGGAATCAACTGAAATCCCAACAGCGAGCGCTTTCTGTATTTTGATAGACGAGAAAAGGAGAAGTTTTCTCTATAATAACATAAATAGGCTTAAAAACATTGTAATAGATTTTTTTTCTGAATTTGATAAAAAAATAATTACTGAATTTCCCCCACAAGAACAGGTTGAGTCCGATTTTAATGGACTTTTAAAAAAAATTGTTACTATTGAAAAAACTCCTTCCACACCGATATCCTCCCAAAGAAAAATGAAAATTTTGTTTGCTGGTTTGGATAATAGTGGAAAAACAAGTTTTTTATTTTCAGTTGACAGAAAATTCTCAAAGTTGATTGGACTAAGCCCAACCAGAGGTGCAGATGTGAGTTCAATAGAAGCGTTAGGTGCAACCATTTTTTTATGGGATTTAGGGGGACAAAAGAAGTATCATGAAAAGTATCTTAATAAAGCTCAAATTTATCTATTCGAAGCAGATTTACTATTCTATTTTATTGACATCAGAGATAGGGATCGCTTTGAAGAAAGCATAGAGTATCTTAATAAGATGAAAAAAGCGCTATCGGATTTAGAAC
>JAHQWP010000069.1 GCA_029856235.1 Promethearchaeia archaeon | reverse complement strand
GTATTTCTTGACCCTTAAATTTAAAAAACTAAACCCAAGAAATAAAATTGTGATGCCATGCCCTTCTTTAGAAACCAAGAAGGTTACAATTTATATTACGAAGATATCAACGGTGAGATCAAGGAGCAGACAGAAGGTACTATAATCTTACTCCACGGTTTCGCCTCCTCAGCTTCATTTTTTAAAGGGCAGATAAAAATGTTGAGAAAATCCTATCGCATCATAGCTTTCGATGCTTTAGGGCATGGTAAAAGTGATCAACCTATAAATTTAAATCTTTCTAAGAACATAAGGTATGAAATTTTAAGAGATCTTGAAGATTTATTAAGTTTCTTAGGTGTTAAAGAAAAATATGGAATTATCGGTCATTCGTTAGTTGGGGGTATGATTGGGCAATTAATCAGTATAACCTACCCGGATAGTGTTAATTTTCTCATATTGCTCAATTCAGGGTATATTATGATTGATAATGTAATTAGAAATATTTTTTATAACTTGCTTCCATATTTTATTCGTATAAATTTTTTAGATGTAGTTGCCAATTCTGTTGAGGATATCTTGGATAAAATTATTCCATATATCTTAACTTCTTTAGCAGATTCCTTAAATGGCATGAAATTAACAAAAGACGAGTTATATATGCTAATCGAAGATCAGATCTTTAGTATGATTAAGGAAATTAATGAATATGATCCATCCGGAATTAGTTGTCCTACGCTGATTATTGGAGGTCGATTGGATAATTTCGCTCCAGAACAAATGTCAGAAGAACTTCATAAAAAAATTCCACACTCTCGTTTAGAAATATTAGATATGGCGGGTCACTTTGCACCTGCGCAACGGAAAGATAAAATTAACGAGTTAATATGTGATTTTATAAAAAAACTTGAGTAAAATAGCATAACACTTTATTAATATTCGAATTTATTTTTATTTATGAACCCTCTCCTTGATGATAATAATACATCCGTTTCTTTTTTTAAAAATGAAGTGCAAAAATTTGTTGAAGATCGAAATTGGACGAAATTTCATACTCCTAAAAACTTAATTCAAGCATTGAGTATAGAAGTATCTGAATTATCCGAGATTTTTTTATTTAAAGATATATCACTTGGAACTATTAAGGACGACGAGCAACTACTAGAAAGCATCTCTGATGAGATAGCTGATGTTTTTATTTATCTACTCAGCCTCGTAAACAGTATTAATCTAGATTTAACCAGTGCTTTTTCCAAAAAGATGGAAAAAAATAAGGATAAGTACTCTTTAGATGAATTTAATAACGGAACTTATCACAAGCTGTAATTTTCGTAATTTTTTAATTATTTCTGGGTTAATAAATACTTTATAAAAAATTGATAATAAGAGTTTTTATGCTTTTTCCTCTTAAATATAACCATGATACCAGAAAATATAGACGATATTATCAGAAGACAATTTGATAAGACTTTAAATAGCACGAATTTTACAGCATTAGGGGAATTCTATGAAGGAAAAGTACGAGATAATTATGTTAAAGACGATGTTAGAATCATAATTGCCACAGATCGGTTATCTGCATTTGATCGCGTAATAACAACGATCCCATTTAAAGGTCAAATGTTAAATCAAATATCTTCCTTCTGGTTTGAAAAAACTAAACATCTAGTAAAAAATCATATTATTACTATTCCAGATCCTAATGTTGCTGTGGTTCACCAATGTGAAATGATTCCAGTAGAAATGATTGTAAGAGCATATATAACGGGGTCTGCTTGGAGAGCTTACACCAGAGAAGAGACTACATCGGGTATTATTTTACCGAAAGGATTACATAAAAATCAGAGATTGGATGATATCATTTTGACTCCATCAACTAAAGCAGAGAGTGGACACGATATTTACATCTCTAGGGAAAAAATCTTAAATGATAAGATGGTTGATAAGGATATCTATATACAAATGGAAGAGGCTTCCTATAAATTGTTTAAATTCGCCCAAAATTATTGCTACAAAAATGATCTTATACTAGTAGATACTAAATACGAGTTTGGTTTGAAAGATGGAGAGTTACTAGTAACCGACGAAATTCATACTCAAGATTCTTCTAGATTTTGGATTTCTAACAGTTACGGCGAAAGGTTAGCGAGAGGAGAAGAACCTGAAATTTTGGACAAAGAAATTTTTAGGGGCTGGTTGATGGACACATATCCCGATATATTCCCAAACATCGCACCAAACCAAGAAATTCCTCCAATATCTTCCCAGATTAAGGTTGAACTTGCCAAGAGATATATGAAGAGCTATCAAAAAATTACGGATATAGAATTTAAACCTGAAGTTTCAAATGTTAAAGAAAGAATAATTAAAAATCTAAAAAAAGCTAATTATCTCTAACTATTTGGAAAAGATTTAAATAAGATTTAATAGTATTTTTCTATAATGTTTGCATTTATTTTACTGATTTTTGTATTTGGATTATTTATGGCAAGTTTTATTTTGCTAATCATGGATTTAACTTCGACGAAAAGAAACAGTAATAGACCGACCGACGAAAAATTGCCAAAGCTGGGGAAATACAGCTTTCTGTTTAATCTTTTTACTCTTTTCCTCTTAGTACTTGTAAGCTTTTCATACATTTACTAAATACATTTCCATCTAATTATTTTAAATTTTATCAGATAAAAACTGTGCCATTTTTGTCGCATTTCATTGATGAAAATTATTTATTAATTAATAAGAACTATTAAAATTATTACTCACCTTTTTTTTCACAAATGGCGCAAATAGAATATATAATAGAAATCTCTCTTGAGAATAAACCCGCAGCTCGTGATCCTGTTGCTGAAACTATTAAAAGGGATTTGCTCGCAAAAAAAGGATACGACGAAGTATCCAAAGTTCGATCTGGTCAATATCTAAGAATCAATTTACTGGCAAATAACGAAGAAAACGCTAAGGAAATTGTAACAAAGATGTGTAACGATCTAAGAATATTCAATCCAGTTACACAGAATCTAAATATCATAAGCGTGAAGAAATTATGACTATTAAGATAGCCGTGATTCAATTTCCTGGAGCAAATTGTGATTTAGATGCAGTTCACGTTTTAAATGATGTTATTGGAGTCGAAACGAGTTTAGTTTGGCACAATCACTTTAAAGAAGCTAATTTTGATGGCGTAGTTCTACCAGGAGGATTTAGTTTTGGGGATTATTTAAGAGCTGGGATTATTGCAGCTCATAGCCCCGCGTTGGACGAGGCACGAATCATGTTGAAAGATGGTCGACCCATTATAGGTATATGTAATGGATTTCAGATCTTAGTCGAGGCAGAATTTCTTCCCGGAGCTTTGTTACAAAATGAAGCTTTAAGGTTTGTTTGTAAATGGGTAAATATTAAGGTAATAAATAATCGGACTGCTTTTACTCACAAAATGAGTAAAGATGATGTGCTTGCAATTCCTATTGCTCACGGAGAAGGAAGATATTACACTGACAACTTAAAAGAATTAGAGGAAAACGATCAAATAGTGTTTAAATATTCAACCGAGGATGGTAATTTCACATCTGAAGCAAATCCGAACGGTTCCTTAGAAAATATTGCTGGAATCTGTAATAGTGAACAAAATTGTGTGGGATTAATGCCACACCCTGAACGCGCATCTGAATCTATCCTAAGCCCAAAACAGACTATTCACGGAAGACTCTTTTTTGAATCAATGATCGAATTTATAAAGCGGAGGTTAACTTAATGACGAAGGTAAAATTAAACGGAGAAGAAGTAAACGTTGAAATGACAAAGAATGAATTCGAAAAGGTTAAGGAACTTCTAGATAGGGATCCTACCATAACGGAACTAGGTGGTTTTGATGTGATGTGGAGTGAGCATTGCTCATATAAGTCGTCTCGTCCGAAACTTAAACTATTTGAGGATGCGGAAGCGAATTACGATTATGTTTTAGCTGGACCTGGAGAAGACGCGGGAGTTATCGATATAGGGGATGGATACGCATTAGCATTTCGTATTGAATCTCACAATCATCCATCAGCTATAGAACCCTATCACGGTGCTGCTACAGGGATTGGTGGTATTATCCGTGATGTTCTATGCATGGGCGTTCGACCCATAGCCTTGCTCGATCCCTTGAGATTTGGCCGTTTAGCAGGTAACTCGCACTCTCAATGGTTGTTTAAATATGTTGTTAAAGGAATTGCAGATTATGGAAACTGTACTGGCATTCCTACGATTGGTGGTGAAGTTGAATTTGACGACAGTTTTGAAAATAATTGTTTAGTCAATGTCGCGTGCATAGGTTTAGGCACGATAGAAGATTTTAAACACGCTCCAAGTAGAGCATATAATCCTGGCGATTATATTATCTTAATGGGAGGTTCTACTGGGAGAGATGGTATTCATGGAGTTACTTTTGCTTCTCGAACTCTAACTGAAATGTCTGAAGCCGATAGACCCGCAGTGCAAATTGGTGATCCTTTTACAAAAAAGATGATAATTGAAGCTACTTTAGAAGCTGTGAAAACTGGATTTGTTAGAGGCTTAAAAGACTTAGGAGGAGGAGGACTAACATGTGCAACTAGCGAATTAACGGGAGATGGAAACACGGGAGCCACTATTGACCTACGAAAAGTGTTTACTGCAGAACCAGATATGACTTCATACGAAATAATGCTATCTGAATCTCAAGAACGAATGGCATTTATTGTTAAACCAGAAGGATTAGAAGTAGTTCTTAATGTGTTTAGAAAATATGAAATGGCTTTCGCAGTAATCGGGAAAACAGACGATTCAAAAGTTTTAAAGGTTTTTGATGGAGAGGAACTTGTAGTAAGTCTTCCTGCAAAAGCACTTTCTGAATCTCCAATGTTTAAAAGAGCTGAAAAGCGACCAGAATACTTAGAGCGCTTGCTCGCTCAAAAAACACCTGAACCAACAATTAGTTTTAAAGATATTATAGAAAAATTAATTGCATCCGAAAATATTTGTAGTAAAGAATGGGTATACCGCCAATACGACCACGAGGTTGGGGTAAGATCAGTTGTGAAATGTGGTGAAGGAGATTCTGGAGTTTTGCGAATAATAGGCACCGAGAAATTTATAGCGGCTAGTGTAGGCATAAATTCAAAACATTGTTACCTCGACCCATACGAAGGTGCTAAAGGAGGATTAGTAGAGATCTGTGGTAATGTTATCGCTAACGGAGCTAAACCAATGGCAATGGTTAATTGCTGCAACTTTGGAAACCCTGAGATTCCCGAATCGTTTTGGTATTTTTCCAAAGCTGTTGAAGGAATGAACGACTTTTGTAGAACCCTAAGAATTCCGATAGTAGGAGGGAATGTCTCCTTTTACAACGAAGATGAAGTTTCAAAAACAGCAATAAAAGCAACTCCCCAAATCATGATTGTTGGATTAATTGACGGTGTTGAGAACATAGTAACCCTTCCTTTTAAAGAAAGTGGAAACGACATTCTTATTGTAGGTGATACTGAAGCTGAATTGGGTGGTTCGGAATATCACTCGGTAATTCATGGGCTTGAAGGAGGAAGACCTCCGAAAGTTGATGAGGAAAAGATCAAAGCGCGATGGAATTTATTATTTGAACTGTATCAAAAGAAGTTGATCAAAGCCAATCACGACATAAATAAGGGAGGTTTTATAATAACAATTGCCGAAATGTGTTTTAAAAATAAGCTTGGGGCAGATATTGATATTACTGGTTATAACATCAACAATTTAAGGGACGATGAGCTATTATTCAGTGAGACTGTTGGAAGATTTGTAATTGAAACAAACCCAAAAGATTACGATAATATCTTAGATATCGCTGAAAAATACAATGTTTCAATAAGAAGGTTAGGAGTTTTAACTAATCAACCTCAAATAAACGTAATTGGTCTGAATCAGGAGATGACCCTTAACGTAAATTATATAAAAGAACTCTACGATTCAACAATACCGAACCTTATGGAGATATAATCACATTATATTCTTATTATATGTTCGAATATCACGAACATTTTTAAAAAATAAGCGGAATTTAGATATAATCTATATCTTTCTTAACTACTGTAGTTCAGAAATTATTTTTCGATTAAATTATGAGAGCTCGAGCATGCATTAAATGCAAGGAATATATGGTCATCCATGCAAACAATCCATTGAACCAAAGTAAGATTGATCATTTTGAAAGACAACATCATCTACATACGCTAATCACTGTCAATCTTGATGAAATAAAGGATCAATACAAGATTAGCAAAATTAATGGTTCAAATGGTTCTTCCGAGGAAAATCATAATTCTTAGGGAATAATTTTAAACTTCCCTTGATTCACAACATAGCTTATTCTATAAAATTTTAAGAATTGAACTTATTGAATTAATAATCTTATATGGAATAGGACCTTTTACTGAGGAATTATAAAATAATCCTTTTCCTGTTTTCACTAGTATTCCCCGCATATTAGCGTTATGAGCGCCTTGAA
>JAHQWP010000068.1 GCA_029856235.1 Promethearchaeia archaeon | reverse complement strand
AGAAAATTGCAAAAAATTTAAATCTCTTGTTTGAAAAAAGAGAAATTGATAGTTTTTCAAGCCTCGAACTCTCAAAAATCGTTGAGAATTATTTCATTATATCAGATTTGGAAAAAAAATTTGGGCAAATTAGTTATCAAATGAAAGATGGTCTAATAATCAAATTAGATTTATCTGATGTTAGCAGTCACGTTTTTGGATGGACAATTTTAAATAAATTCCCTGAGTTTATGGAATTCTTAACGTCATTAGACAGTTTAGATTTAAAATTCAACAGGCTTACTGCAATTCCTGATACTATTAGCCTTTTAGCTTCAATAAAATATTTCGATTTGAGTTATAACAAAATTAAATCCCTTCCAGATTCTATAGGCTCGCTAAATATATTGAAATACCTGAATTTAAGGTATAATAAATTAAAGGAATTGCCGACATCTATTGGGTCTTTATCTTCGTTAACACACCTGGATTTAAGAGCTAATGAATTATCATCTTTACCAAATACGATTAGGAAATTGTCAAAATTAGAGCTTTTGGATTTACACGGAAACAATTTGAGTAAACTAAAAGTGTCGTTTAAAGGAATGAATTCACTAAATCAATTAGAGTTAGGATTAAATAATATCGAGAATCTTCCCAGGTGTGTTAAATCTCTTAAATCTCTTAAGAGATTAGGATTAGGGGGGAATAAATTATCGATTCTACCTAGCTGGATTGGATCGTTCCAATCGTTAGAGGCTTTACATTTATTTGATAACAAATTACATCACCTTCCTAATTCAATTGGTACAATTTCAAATCTTAAAGAATTAACGCTGTGGAATAACCACCTAACATCTTTACCAAAATCATTCAACGCGTTAAGTAATTTAAAAATTCTAAATTTAAGCTGGAACCTTTTCGAGAGTTTACCTAGTTGGATTGGGTCACTTAAATCTCTTGAAATATTAAGTTTATGGGGAAATAAATTAGAGTCACTCCCGAAGACCCTAGAAAATCTTACTTCATTAAGAATTCTCGATTTAAATTTTAACAATATTGAAGAGACACCGAGTTTTTTAAGCCAGTTGGAAAAAAGAGGTTTAATAATTTATAAATAACAGAGGGATTAGAATTTCGAAACGTACACCATCTAAAATATTAGACGAATTAGATAAGAATGTCTTGGATAAACAGTCAGGTGTTCAACAGTTAATCGCATTAATAGAAAATAGCACTAAAATTAAATATCGATTGGAAAGCCTTCAAATATTAAGAAAAATCATCTTCAATTTTGAGAATTTTGGAGGAAATAAGGATACATTGATAAGTTTTTTTGAAAATTTGCTTATTTCTGATTCGGACGAAATAATCAGAAATGAAGCTGCTCTTATTCTTTGTCATGTGTACAAAGATAAAGCATTGAATCCAATGAGGTGGGCTCTACTTCATGAAGAATCTCCTCTTTGTTTACAGACAATTCTAAAATCATTGATAACAATAGTTGAAAATATTGTACTAAAAAACGCCCCTATAACTAAATTAATTTTGGTTCATGAAATAAAACAAATTAATGATAAAGAATTTAAAATTGGATTTGAAATATTAAAATCTACCAAAAAAGTTCAAGATTTTACTCCTCGAGAGTTAGCTGATATTTTAATAAACTACTTTTCTATAGTGTACTTAAAAAAATCTTATTGGAGGTTGAAGTATACGATTGAAAGGTGTAAAATTGTAGAGTTAGATTTTATTTTCAAAGGTTTAACGAAATTACCTGATGCTATAAAATATCTTAAATACCTCAAGAAATTAACTTTAAGATATAATCAAATTACCGAGCTTCCTAATTGGATCGAATCATTATATGCTTTAGAATCTCTTAATCTTAATGTAAATAATATTAATAGTCTTCCTTCAACTATAGGAAATCTCTCACATCTAGAAGAATTATTGCTATGGAAGAATGAACTTCAAGACCTTCCAAATTCAATTTGTTCATTACAATCACTAAAGTATTTAAACTTAAGATTGAACCAAATTAAACTACTACCTTACGAATTGGGGAATTTGATAAATCTTTTAGACCTAAATCTTCACGATAATAAACTAATCGAGATTCCAGAGTCAATATCATCACTCAAAGTACTAGAGATGTTGAATCTAAGTTGGAATTTATTAACAACTCTTCCTTTGTCAATCTCAAACCTTACATCTCTCGTTTCCCTAGATCTAGAAAGAAATGAATTAACTCATGTTCCAACCTCTATTGGTTCTCTTTCTTCGCTAGAAATATTGAATTTGGGGGATAACAAAATAGAAAATATTCCAGAGACGATTGGAAATTTAAAAAAATTAAGAACCTTAAATGTATCTAGAAATAGATTAACTAAACTCCCTAAATCAATTTATTCTCTAGAGAATTTAGAAGAACTATATCTTAGTGAAAACAGTCTTGATATTAATTCTAACCTTTTGAATAAGTTGGAAGATACTGGACTAAAAATCTATCTTTAATCTTTAAACAATGAATTACAACCTCTAAATTTCAAACAGACTAACTTATAAAACTCATTTAAACTTAAATTAATGATTTCTTATTTCAAATTAAGATATTATAATCGAATGAGTTAAAAAAAAGGGGCTATTATGCACTAATGAACTTATCAATTTTACTTTAAAAATGTTAAAGATAAATTACTTATCTGATTTCCTATTTTTTAAGAAAATAATGGGTGTCAATGGAGCTTTAATTGCTACTATGACCCAAGCTGACGAAATGAAGAAATATACAGAAGTAATATTTAACAACATTGGTAAAAATTATGATTTGATTCATTCCCATGGTTGTTTTCCTTTAACTTATCATATGATGAAGAAAGCAGCCAAATTAAAGAAACCAATTTTAATTTCTGCTCACCAAACTCATTATGATATTGATACACTTCTCTTTTCAAAACAAATATCTCAGCTTTTTAAAATATTTTTAAGGAGATACTATAAATTTGCTGATATAATAATCTGTCCTACTGAGCATTCAAGGAGAATAGTAAAGAATGAACTTAGAATTGATAAACCAATTAAACTAATTTCTAATGGTGTTAACACACAAGTGTTTAAGCACTCTATTAAGAAAAGAATACAGTTTAGAAAGACTCATAAACTAAATAATGCAACTGTTTTATGTGTAGGAATGCCTATAGAAAGAAAAGGATTCTATGACTTCATTAAAATTTCTAAGGAAATGAATGAATATCCTTTCTTATGGGTTGGGAAACGAGCTTTTCATTTAATTCAACGAAATCATAATTATAATGTGAATAATTTAATTATGCCCGGTTATATTAAAGATATCATAGCAGCCTACTCCGGAGGAGATATTTTTTGCTTTCCATCATACTACGAAGGAGAAGGCATTGCAATCCTTGAAGCTATGAGTTGTGGCTTACCTGTTATAATACGTGATTTACCCGCTTATGAAGGTAGACTTATTGATGGTGAAAACTGTCTTAAAGCGAGAGATAATAAAGAATTTATTGAAAAAATTTATTACTTGATAAATCATCCCGAGGAGAGTAAAAGAATTGCTAAAAACGGAATAGATACCGCAAAAAAATTAGACTTAAAAGAAACTGTTAAATCTATTTATGAGATATATTTGGAATTAATTTAGAAGTAATAGTAGTTAGATTCCTTTTTTAATTTATTGAGAATCGTAAAGACTTCTAATTTCTTCAACTGTAGTAATATCCCCAGGACCTTTCTCAGGACGCATCCTCTGAAAGACTGGAAATCGCATGGAATATCCTAAAGTGAGAAATTTCTCGCTAATTGTAATTTCGTCTCCTATTATCTCAATTACGACTTCAGGTTCAAACCATACATCTGGAATATCTTCGCATATAACATTTTTGGGTTTTTTTTCAGTTTTATATTTTTCCATTTGTTTTGTCAAAGAATCTGATAATTCGTCTGTCAACCCTGAAAAAAACCGAGTAAAAGCAACAAATTTACCCTCTACAGGATCGTAAACTGCTCCAACATAAGTTCCATATACACCAGTTCTTCGACCTTTACCGTAAAAAGCACCGACTAATACTACATCAACAGAATCTTTTAGTTTGCCCCCTTCTAATCCCTTCAATTTTATCCATAAGAAACCTCTATTTCCTGCTTGATAAATTGAATCCTCTTTAATAGATTTTGCCATAATACCTTCATTTCCTTCTGATCGAGCTGCATTAAAAAATTCTAAGAGTTCATCAGTACTATTGATTAATTGCGATTTCACTAAACGCAACTCATCTCTCTCAGATACAATTTCTTCTAGTTTTTTTCTGCGGGCCATAAAAGATTTATCGATATAGGACTCGTTTTTATACTTTAACAAATCAAATAGAAATAAACACACAGGTACTTCCTTGATAATATCTTCTACATCATATTTTCTCCGTCTTTTACTTAAAACTTGAAATGGTAACATTTTTTCATAGAACGAGTCCATCGCAACCACTTCTCCCTCGATAATGACATCGTCCACTTGAATATTTTCAATTATAGTTTTGCAAACATCCGGAAATTGTTCTGATATTTCCAATAAACGACGGGAAAATAATTTTACATTCTGACCCTTCTTATGAATTTGGAGCCTTTCACCATCTAATTTATACTCTGCGGTAAGAGGAGTTCCAAGTTTTTCAATTATCTCACCATATGGAACTCTCGATGCCAACATCATTCTTATTGGTGTTCCATAGGTTATTCCTATTTTTTCAACTTCAGTTATTCCTTTTTCTGCTAAAATTTTTGTAATGTCACCTAAATCGGGATGAAAATTATACGCTTTTTCAATTATTTTCCTATTGTCTTTGATTCCCGTAAAACCTAATGCTAAACCATCAATTATTGTTAAAGTTGACACGCCAACCCTTAAGGTAGAAGTGATTATTCGCAATAAATACTTATTTTCTAGAGGTGAGCTTTTTCTCATTAAGCCTCTAAGGATTCCTAATTTCACATCTTGGGACCCTGTACCTTCACTTAAAGCAATTTTCTGAAGTGCTTTATATAATTCTGAAATCTCTAAAGAAGGCTCTATTTCAGTAGGACTATCCTCAAAATCAAACAGAGACATTTGTGTCCTCCTTTTAGCTAAAATTTGTTCTGCCGTAGCTCCTATATCACCTTTCTTTATCAAAATTTCTTTTATTTTTTTTTTATCGATACCAGAATGGAGTGATAAAGCTTCAATTATCATTTTTTCTGCAAGACCGATTTTAGGAAATTGTTTTATGTTTGAAACTAATTCTCCTTGTAATAGGTATATGATTTTATCTAGATCTTCAAATTTTTTGCTCTTTTTTACTCCTTCAAAAAAATTAGATAAGAAATCTATCATTTCGAGCCTTTTTGTAGTAGATTCTAAATCTGAAAAAAGGTTCGCTAAGTTTTTAAATTTCATCGTATCAATCAATGGGTTTATCTAAAATATATTATAGGTCACTATTGAAATTCTTATAATTAAAGAAAAAGGCTTAAGATTTAAACTCCAATATTTAAAAAATTAGGAAAAAAAATTATAAAAATTTTGAAAGATCTACAAATTTCTTCTGTATTTCCGTTTTAACATTGGTAGAAATTCCAGAAAAAGAATCTGAAGTGAATTTTATCTTACCTTCGGAAATTGAGAATTCACAGACCTTTCCATCCATATGTTCAACAGAATACCCCCCATCCTCTTTCTTTGAAATCCATATATCATCGTAATGATCTAATACTCCAATTATCACAAATCCTATCTTAGCTTGGACATCAAGATTTACTTTAGACTTGGGTGTGATAGGTTGTTCAGGGATAGAAACTGGGGTCGGTTTTAAGACTATTTTCTCAACCGGTTCGCTGATTGTTGAAGTTTCAACTTCTGTATCATATTCAGAAGCCCGTATCATTTTTGGTTGAGGTGGAGTTACCTTTTTTATGGGCTCTGGTTTAGATATTGGTTCGGGTACTGGTTCTGGTGTAAATTTGGGCTCCGCTTTGGGTTCGGGTTTAGGTTCAATTTTGGGTTTCATTGTTGTAGGAAAATCTGCTTCTAACTCAAAAGTAACGGTGTAATCATCTAAAGGTTTGAAATTTTTATTTAACAGTGTTTGAAGCTCCTCGTTTAATTCGTCGATTTCTAGTACTCTTCCAATTTTCCTTTGATCTATTTCTTTTAAATCTTTTATATCTCTTCCCACTATGCTTTTCCCTACTGAAAAACCATGCCCTTTTAAAGACTCTGCCTGTCTGAGAGCGGTTCTCCTTGAAACTAAACCTTGTTTAGCTCCATACCATAAATAAAGTGAAGATGTCCCCTCATCTAAGATTATTATGTTGTTATCAGGAGTTAGAATGTCTTTAGACCATTTAATAGGCTCACTTACGCCGCCTTCCAAAACTTGAAACATTATTGCGAATTCCATGAATTATCTTCTCAACAATAAATATTTATCTTCATTAAATAATATTATAAAATTAATAGATTTCATACATTTAAAAATTGGTTTTTTAATCTGTTATTTAATAGTAAAAAAAGAATAAGCACAAAGACAAAAAATAAATGGTATTAATTTGTTACTTAAACTATTAACTATCAAGAATTAACTGGCACTTAATCTATTTCTAATTAAAAGGTAATTAAAATGGAAATTGAAAAGTTATTCAGAGAAAATCTTCAAAATTATAATGCCTATGAAACAGAAGAA
>JAHQWP010000067.1 GCA_029856235.1 Promethearchaeia archaeon | reverse complement strand
TAGAAGAATTAATAAATTTTAAAATTGAAATTCTCTATTTCTGAGCTTAGAAACAAGGTGTCCTCTTGAAAGTAACTGAATTCCAAATTGAGAACTGTAATCGCGAGAAAAATCGGTGGCAATGTTACATACCATAATACCCCCTTCAATGTCCGGGATATCAACGCAAGCTTTATGAAGTTGACGCAACTGTGTAATAGAAATTTCCCTTTTCCAGTCTCGGACGAAAACTCCATATTTACCGTATTTTTTATCATTAATAACTGCATTAAATGTCCAAAATTTTCCCGATCTCCCTTTCAATTTTTGTGGACCGTCAATAAAATCGTATTTCTCAGAAAATACTTTTTCGGTTAACTCTGATAAGGTTTTATCCCCTAATTCCATAAAATCACTTTAAGTTTTATATAAATATATTTCTTAAGTAATATATAAGTGTTATTTAGATAGATATGAAAACCAATCTTAAAAATAAGTAATACATAGATAACATCACTAGAATACTCGTATTACAAAAAAGTTTACAGCCCTCTGACTAACCGACA
Source organism: Promethearchaeia archaeon (assembly GCA_029856235.1). Classification (GTDB taxonomy): domain Archaea; phylum Asgardarchaeota; class Lokiarchaeia; order Sigyniarchaeales; family SOKP01; genus SOKP01. The sequence continues at coordinate 6,189 of JAHQWP010000067.1, read as the reverse complement.
AAAATCTTTTAAATACAATTTTATTGAAAAAAGGGCAATTTCTTGAATTTGAATAATTTATACAAGGGGTATTCACCGCTTACATCAGCGCCTTCATCCTTAATATAGTTAAACAAATTATAATGTAAAAACTCAACTAACTTAGTCGAAATCACTTCGCAAATATTAGGACAATTAATGAAATTATCTGCAAGATACGTACAATTTTTATTATAGAGAGAACAAAATTTTTTCATTTGTAAGGATAACCCTTCTGCTGGGAGAAGGCTTATGTGATCCCATAGATCTTTAAAACCTCCTAAGTTACTTGGAGGAATCTTTCGCAATTCCTCCTTAAGAGAAAATTCTTGGTTTTGTGAATTATATGAATTATTTAATCTTCTTTGAATAAGTTTTAGCTCTTTTTTGGCTTCAATTTTACATAAGAAGATAAAATACTGTAAGAGGCTTTCAGCTTGCTTTGCTTTATAAGAATCGATAATTTTCCATCCTGCTGCTTTCTTACACTTTATTTGTTCATTATTTGGATTTGAGAAACCTGTTGGATAAATCCAACATTGGGGTGGTTTTATTCCAGAATTGTGAATTGAGCATCCGTTAATTTCTTTATCAAATAAGAAACATTTCCCCGTTTTCTCATTAAATCTTAACTGAAACGAAAAATTATTACTTCTAATAAAATCATTTATTTTTGCATATCCTTTTCGAATATATTCTTTAGCAAGAACCTTAGGAACATCAATTTTAATAGAACAACAATCGCCTTTACATATCTGAGGATTTGTACAATTTGGACCGTCAATCGCAGATTTCATATAACTATTAAATTGCGAGATAATACTCCAAAAGTATTCGCTATTTTGATCCATCAAAACATAATTTTGTGTATATATAATTAAGGTATATCTTTTTTTAACCTATTTTGTACACTATTTACTTCGAGTTGGTATTTTTCTATAAGTTCAACTTTTTTTTCAACAAATTTCGGATCAACAATTCCCTTTTCTCTAATGTCTCTCTTTAATCTACCAATTAGTTCCTTAATTTGTTCTAAAGAAATGTTTATATTTTCTAAATATTCTCGGTTTTCCTTTTTGTTTTTTGTATTGATAGAGTGTTCCATATGTTCTTTAATGGCATCGTAAATACTCTCATCGTTGATCTCGTACGAATTTTTTTTTGAGTAAGGTTCTAATCTCACTTCATCTAAAACATCAGAAGTGTAGTTAATGTTAATATTTCCACTATGAAATGCATTTTTCAGTTTATCGGTTTTATGTGAATCGGTATGTGCTTCAAGTTCGTCTATATCAGTTATAAGTTTTAATTCATCTAACTCGATTTGAGTGATAAGAGGTGTAAATCGTACTTGAAGGTATTTTTTTCCATAGAAATCGTTCTCAAAGCGAATGATCTGAGTGTAAGTTTGCAGGTAATTTTCTCCAATGGGAGCAAATAATACACCATCTGAATCTAATTGCTCTAGTAAGGGATAAATCCGTTCTTGCGTTATAGCGCCAGTTACAAGAATCTTTTGCCACGGGCTTAACTCCGAAGACCCATCAAGCGGGTTTTTTACTATAACTTCTATCTCTCCGTTTATATTTTGATTTTTTAAGTTTTCAGCAGTAATTTTAGCTATTTTCGAATTAGCTTCCAAAATTACTATCTTGCCCTTTGGAGCTAACTTATGAGCTAAAGCGGCAATATATCCACTTTTGGCTCCTAAAATAAGTAAGTCGTCGTCATCGTTTAAAATTAATTCTTGTAACATAATTGAAATCATATGGGGGGCAGAAATTGTTCTAAGGGACGCAGGGTTCTCTTTATCTAAGTAAAATAAGACTGGAGCGTCACCATAAATTCTAACTTGGTCTTGTATTTCGTTTGGGATAAATTCCTTTAGAGGAACATCTAAAAAAGCCTTAAATAGTCTAATATCTCTCAGATAGCCATTAAAATGGAGCGAAAATAATAGCTGTATTTTTGACCGAAACAATCTCCTATTTTCCATAGTATCAACAAAATAATGATAAATTTTATACTTATTATACCTTTTTATATTTAAATATAATATAGATCTAATTCTGTCACATATAATTTGAGATTCTTTTATGTTTATCTTAGACGCGTCAAATATTAAAGAAGCAAGGATAACAATATTTCTAATTTCTATAAACACGTTCTTATTCTTATTCTTTTCATTTGCTTTCGAAGATGTCTTTTATCTCTTAGTTCAGATCAATTCTAAAATAATATACGATTTAGAGGTATGGCGTCTTTTTACTTCAATGTTCTTACATGGAAATGCTTTTCATCTCTTCTCGAACATGGTATCACTTTTGATTTTTGGAGCTTATGTTGAACGCAGCTTTTCTAAATATCAGTTTATTATTATTTACTTCACCTCAGGATTAATAGGGAGCTTTTTCTCAATGTTATTTTTACCTTTAAACACGATAAGTCTTGGTGCATCAGGAGCGATTTTTGGATTAATTGGTGGCGCTTTCTCAATTTTAATTATACAGCGAGACACTCCATTAATAATTCTTGGTTTGATGTATGTTTTTTATTTTGTATTTTCTTCCTTTGCCCCCGGAATTAACTATTTTGCTCATATTTTTGGCTTATTAAGTGGATTTCTAATGGGATATCTTTTTAAAAGAAACAAAAAATCCACTGCAAGATACCAATATTAGCTCTTCTTCTTTTTCTTGTTTTTTAAGGCTAGTTCCATTGAGAAATCTTTTTTACATGTAGAACTAATCGGACATAAATTACATTTAGGGCGATTTGGAAGGCAAATTTCTTGACCAAATCTTACAAATACCCTGTTTACGCGAATCCATTGATCTTTGGGAATGATTTTTTTTAATTCCTTTTCGGTTTCTTCTGGTTTTTTCGTCTTAATCCACCCTAATCTGTTAGGGATTCTATGCACATGAGTATCTACGGGTATTGCTGGAGTTTTAAAAGCGTAGACTAATACACAGTTCGCCGTTTTTGCCCCGACACCAGGTAAGGAGATTAAATCTTCAAAGTCGTCAGGAACTACACTATCGAATTCCTCTTTTATTAATCGAGATACTTCTTTAATGCGAGCTGCCTTTACCTTGTAGAACCCAGCCTTATAAATTAACTTTTCTAATTCTTCAACATCAGCATTAGCGATACATTCAGGAGTGCTATATTTATTAAATAAAGTTTTGGTCGCTTCTTCTGTGTTTGAATCTCTCGTTCTGGCTGATAAAATCGTAGAAATTAGAATTTTAAATGGATCTTGTTTTTTTCGTGCTAACTGGTCTAGATGCGCTTCACCTTTAATTGCTTCACGAATAGTATCTAGGAATTTTTTATAGTCCATGATTCTTTCAGATTAATTCACTTTCTCAAAAACATATATTTTTCTTTTCACAATTTGACCTTTTTTAGCATCTATCATAGCTTTCACGTGTTTTTGCTGAAACTGGAGCTTTTGATTCGATTTATTTGCGATCCTATTTAAGTCGAGCAGGGGGATAGGTTTAAAATTATGTTTCCTGGCGAGTTCCTCTATATTAAGTGTAATGTCACCACCATCGACTGTACTGAAAATCGGTGCAACAATACTGATTCTAGCGTTTGGTTTTAAAACTTTATAAGCTTCTCGAAATGTAGCTTCATATTTCTGGTTTAATTTTGAATCGATTAGTTTTTTTACTTCGGTGTAGTAAGGTCTATCATTGTAAAAAGGGCCTAAATCCGGCTCAGTCGTAATCCCATCAAATTGTTCTCTATCAAAAATAGAGGATAACTTATTGATATCAGTTTTTCTAATATTTTCATTTAGCATATAAGGAATAGGTTCTTCAAGTTCGTTTAATAACCAGTTAAGATTACGTAATGTATTTTTAACTTTAACTTCGTCGATGTCAGACCCATAAACTTGGAAATCTTCAATTAACGCAAATAGCAAAATGGTACCATTTCCCACAAATGGATCTAAGATTTTTTTCTTTTCTCTTTCCTCAAATAAATTTAAAAAATTCAGCATAATTAATGCTAATTTTGGCGAGATAGCGCTTTTAAACTCTTTGAAAGGTTTTTCTTCATCTGTTTTCTTTTTAAAACTAGGATCATCACATGTAAATGTTCTTGCAATATAAAAGCCTTCTTCAGTGATACCGATTATGATTTCAGCGCGATCTTTATTGAATAATCCATACTTTATAACATGATGTGGAAATATTGGATTTAAATTACCTGTTTTAAAGTTTTCCTCAGGATACTTATAATAGAGCGATTTTTTAGCACCATTTTCATTTACAAGCGCCATTATTTCTGTATTCAAAAAGGGGAGAAAGTGTTTTACTATTACTTCGGAGTAATAGATGTCATCATAAAGATTAGGATAGATTGAAACCGCAAAAAAAATACTTTCGTTTTTAATATTTGGAAATATTTTTGGAAGGGAATTGTTTATAACCTTAAGTATTTCTTTTCTTTTAGTTTCAATTAGTTTAAACTTCTCAACTTGTAGTGGGAATGCGCTAAACAATGTTTGAATATCCACAAAATCATAAATTTCAGCAATTTTTTGGCATCCTCCTAATAAATATTGAAGTTCCATTAAATCATTGATATAATATTTATTTTTATGCAGATCATCAAACTCAACCACTGCGATATTCGCGGAGTAATCTGTAATTCGTCCTTTAATTTGCGAATTCTTCAAAAAATTATCAAGTTCGGCTAGTGATAACTGCCAGTTTGATCCTAACACAAATATGAATCGATTCATAATTAATTAAAAACAAGGTACTAAGTTTAGAAAAAAGAAGCATGTTATTTTTAGTTTTAGGTTAAAAATAATTAATCAATCATTACCTATAACATATTCAATGATTTTTATGATATCTGCCTTTCGAGAATTAGCAGGCAGATTAATGTCGTTCTTATCACAAAAACTTTTTAATTCTTTCACAGTAAAAGAATTAAGGTCCCCTTGTAGGGCTCCAATAAACTCGCTTTCTTTTTGCAAAATATCTTCTTCTTCATCTCCAGTAAGAGTTCGCTCATACTTTTCTCCCGAGATATCTTCGATAGCACTTAAAATATCATCTAAGTCTTCTTCTTTTCTTTTAGGAATCAAATCAATTACTTTTTCTTCTTCCTTTTCTACCACTACTTTTTTAGGTCGGCTTGGTATTTGGTATCTATCTTGCTGTTTGCTTTCTAATTCTTTCATTATCAGTTTATAATTATCTTTAAAATACTTTAAACTAACATTAACAACATCAGAAAAATTTTCCCATTTCTTTCGTTTTACAATAGAATCGGCCCAGTGGAATAAATCTCTTTGTATCTCAATTGTTATAACTTTTCCTTCAGCTGTGATATCTAAAGTAAGCCATCTTAAGATATTTGCTATAATAATATCATTATCAAAAGCAGAAAACCCATATTCTCTCCCAAGAGACGAAAAAATCGAGAGCGTTCCGAACGAAACCACTTGACCATGATAATACTCGGAAGTAACCAGTAGTGGAACTTTAGGGCAGTCTTCTTCGATCCAATCTGTTCCATCGAATCGTCTTCTCCAACAATTTAAACCCCCTCTAACAAGAACTTCGACCTTTACATTCTTTGCTTCTTTTGGCGTAAGTTTTATAGTCCCTAATGAACAAGCGCTTGATAGGACTATTTTTTGTACGTTTTCTGTGATGTAATGTGGTTTGAAGTTAGCTAATAAAGGTCTTTTCTGTAAGTTCACATAATTAACTGAATCGTTTATTTCATCGGTAACAAATTCAAATCCAAATTTTCTCGTTAATTCATTAATGTTCGTTCTATTTGCATGTTCTCCACCTTGAGAACCGATGATGAGTAAACTACCGCCTGTTCTTACAAATTCTTCTAAAACTTCTATTTCTTTCGGTGCTAAATTTATATTCTTAGGTATTGACATAACAATAGCGTTGTAATTCTTAACTTTTTCTAAAGAATGGAATCCCGCTTCAATTTTACCCAACTTATAAGCAGAAGTAAATAGGAATTGAGTAAAATCAGTGTAACTTGACGCTTCTAAAGTTAACATATTATTATGGCTATAATCTAGACCAACAGTAATATCGTTTTTCATAAGTAATTCATCCTAATTGTAATTGTATTCAAAAATATAATATTTTCTACTTTTATATATTTACAGTA
>JAHQWP010000066.1 GCA_029856235.1 Promethearchaeia archaeon | reverse complement strand
AAATGGATTAATTAAAGTTCCCCCACAATATTTACACTTAGATTTTGGGTTGATTAATCCGTATTTTCTACAATCTTCACATTTCTGAAGGTATTTCATCTTTATTTAAAGATTTTCTGTTTTTTAAGCTCTAATCTCTTATAAATTCAAAGGAACCATTATTTTGTTGAGTTGTATTCTCTAGCACTTCAATCGTATCCGATAAAATGCTTTCCGCATCAAGATAATCTTTGGAGATAATTTCTAATTTATAAAAAGGAGCTCCCAGATACGATAACTGTATATTCCTCGTTGGTTTTGGGGTTTCTATTATTTTGGTTATTTCATTCAAGGTGTCTTTTATTTTTTCTATGCCATCCCCACTTTTGTTCATAAGTTTAATCTTACCTTTTATGCTAACCGTCGAAACCTCGACATTTTCCTCTACAACTCGTAAAAAAGCTTTTTTAACATCATCTGGTATATTATCAAGTTCATCCAAGATTTCTTGTCCTTCTTCTTTGAGAGCTTCAACAGTTTCTTGGTAAAGATCAAATTGTTCTTTTATCGGCCAGCCAATTAATTCGTAAGCTTGGTCTAAAGATAGATCAATTCCCTCAATCTCAGTTAAAAATTGCAGCAAATTTTCAAACTTATTAGCGTATTTATGTTCTTTCGCTATCAAATCTTTTTGGGCAGAATTTACGCGCCTTAAAGACAAATCAATCTGTCCTTTATCTTGGACAACTTTAACTACTCTTAGTACAACTCGTTGACCAATTCTCACAATACTTCTAATGTTTTTAACCCATCTACTTGAAATTTCACTAATATGTATCATACCTCTTGCGGTTTCTTCTGAAGGTAGACCATCGTAATCGGGTAAATCTACGTAAATATACTGGGCTTGGATATCAACAACTCGTCCCATAATGAACGCTCCTTCTCGGGGGAATTTTTCTCTGTTTTTTACCATGATAATCGTGATTTTTTTTGAATTATTACTGTTAATTAACGAAATATGACTTTTTACTTTTATTATCTTAAATGAAGAAAAATGTTTTTTTTAATCCAATGCTATCAAATTTATAGTTTATAATTATTCTTAAAGTGATGTAAAAATGCCTAATTGGGTCGTTCACGATAAATGGGCAAAAAAAGCAGGAATCGACAAATTCATCGCATATTATGTTAATCAAAACATAGACTATGGAACTTCATGGGCATTTTCTAACAATGACGATAGTAGGAATTATAATCATAGTGAAAGCGTGGCTATTCAACAATTGCGTTTTTTTCATCAAAAGGATTTAGAACATGAAAAAGATACTCAGAATTCGTATATAAAAGCCTGTTACTTGCATCATCTTTTGGATTACTTTAGAGAAACTCGAGTTAACATCAAGGATATTGATTTAGTTTTTGAAAATTTTTTAATAGAGAAGATAGGACCAGAAATAGTAAATAATAAGGGTATCAAAATAAGTTTCTTAAGTGATATCCAGCAAATTTTCGACCTTTTAAAAAAAAATAAGGATGATCTATTATCTGACCTTAGAGGAGAATATTTAACTAAATTAGATAAAAAAAATAGAATATGATCTCGTAATAAGTATCTTTACAACTCTCTCCTTTAGAATTTATAGGATAAATTATAGTAAAAAATATATATTTGATATCATTAAGGTAGTTATCATTTAATCTAAAATGTATATTTGTTAATTGCAAATAAAATAATAAATTTAATAATAAGTAAAGGAAATTGAATTAAAATGCCGACCGATAAAAAACATTTGAATTTGGTAATAATTGGGCATATTGACCACGGTAAATCAACTATGATGGGCGCAATGCTCATTAAAACTGGAGCAGTAACCGATAGAGAAGCCAGAGAACTTGAAAAGTTAGCAAAAGAGAACGATAGAGAATCTTGGTCTTACGCTTATGTGTTTGACCGGCTAAAAGAAGAACGACAACGGGGTATTACTATTGACTTAGCTTTTCGAAAATTTGAAACTAATACGAAATATTTTACCATAATTGACGCACCTGGTCACGCAGACTTCGTTAAGAACATGATTACTGGTGCGTCTCAAGCTGACGCTGCTATTTTGGTCGTTTCTGGAAAGAAAGGCGAAATGGAAGTTGGAATTGCTGCAAACGGTCAAACTAGAGAACACGCTTATTTAGCGCAAACTTTAGGTGTTAAACAATTAGTAGTTGCCGTCAATAAAGCCGATGTCTGGGACTACAAGGAAGACCGTTATAACGAAGTTAAAGATGCAGTTTCTGATCTCCTTAAAAATATAGGTTTTCCCGTCAAAAAGATTCCGTTTGTACCCGTTAGTGGCATTAAAGCTGAAAATCTTACAGAAAAGACCGATAAACTTTCATGGTACGATGGTCCAACTTTAATTGAAGCGATAGATGCTTTTGAACTCCCACCAAAACCTACTGGTAAACCACTACGAGTTCCGATTCAAGATGCATATAACATTAAAGGTACTGGAGTTGTTCCTGTTGGAAGAGTAGAAACTGGTATATTAAAGAAGAATGATAAAATTGTCATCATGCCAACGGGCTTTAAAGGGGAAATAAGAAGCATCGAAATGCATCATGAAGAACAAAATACAGCAGAACCCGGTGATAACATCGGATTTAGCATTAGAGGTATTACTATGGCAGATGTTGGCCGTGGCGATGTTATGGGCCACCCAACTGATGTACCAACCGTAGTTACTCCGAAAGGGAACTGGACTGGACAAGTCATTGTTATCTGGCATCCAACAGCAATTGCTCAGGGATATACCCCTGTAGTTCACGCTCACACAGCTCAAGTAGCCGCTAAATTCATTGAATTAAGCAAAAAATTAGATCAAAAGACTGGCGCTGTAATAGAAGACAATCCAAAATTCCTCAAGAAAAACGAAGCAGCCATAATTAAATTACAACCTATAAAGAAGCTTTGTATTGAGAAATATGAAGATTTTCCTGAACTCGGACGATTTGCTGTGCGAGATATGGGAAGAACCTCATGTGTAGGGATTGTCAAGGACTTAGAGCCTGGTGCATAAAGACAGTAGTATCAATGTTTTTTTTATAAATTTTTATATAATTTCTTTTTAAATTTCCATTTGTATTTTAAGTAAGATTTAAAATAATCTGCGGTAAGTGCAAATTCATTTAAATATTGACCTAAATTCTTAATTCTTAATTTAATCAATTTTTAATATGATCTTCTAATTTTAACTCTCCAGAAATATTGAGATTGGAATAATACTTGTCTGTAGGGATGATATTCGCGATGGTTGACGAAATTCTAATTTTTTTTTAAATTTTTTTCTTATTGTAATATCTTAATATTTATTTTTTCTTTTACAGTTTAACTAAACTGGCGTATATCGGGATTACTATTAAAAGATTTCATATTATGTGAATATTATTTTCATTTTTGAATAATTACTTGTCTTTTCTATTTAAGATAATTCTCGATTAGAAAGGATTAGAATTGATTTCGACAAAGCAAAAGATTTGTTTCATTGGAGAAGGGGGAGTAGGTAAAACCTCATTATTATCCTTATTGCAAGGACGGGATGTCCCTTATGAAAGAATTCCTACAGTAGGACTAGAAGTAGAAGATTCTTCTTTAAATGGAAAAAACTGTTCAATATGGGATTTAGGTGGTCAGAAAAGGTTTAAATTCATGTGGCAGGATTTCTTACGGGGTGCCGGATTGGCAGTAATAGTTTGTGACTCAACCGAAAAAAATGTGGAAAAAACAAAAGAGATATACGATAGATTTGAACGTAGTTTAGGAACAAAAATTATTGCCATCGCAAATAAACAAGATTTACCTGGTGCTATGAGCGCTCAAGAAATTCAGAAAAAATTGGGTGGCTTAAAAACGTACGGAATGTCTGCTATTAAGCCAGAGTTACAACAAAGAATGAAAGAGATATTAGAATACGAGGTTGCTACTTTTTAAGAAAGTTTATCTGCTATTTCTATAAAGATTTTCCTACAATATGAGCAATTCGAACTGGTTCAGGAATTTTAGAATCAATGCACAATTTATGTAATAAAGAGTCAACTTCAGAAACCTGAATTCCCTTTGAATGAAAATACACTTTTGAATATCCTCCAGCCGTTTTAATAGAAGTTTCATATAAATCTCCCGCATTTACTATGTTAAGAAGTTTTTCTTCGTAATTATTGGGAAATTTCTTGACAATTGCTTTTCTCACAGCTTCAAGATCCACCATTCTTTCGGTTACTGCTATGATCGGTTTTTCAGTCATGCGATATATTTTTTCTAAATCAATAATGTTAAATCCCCCAAATGTAATTGTATCTGTGATGATATATTGGACATGCTTTTCGTTTTGCTTAGTGAGCTCAATTAGTACTTCAGTTGCATTGTCCCCATCAATTAAAATTTCTTTTTTAACCATACCAACAATTCTTGTACCTTGACAGATTATTCCTATTAAATCTGTGGTTTTTAACTTTGAATTAAAAGTAAATTTTGCGTCATCAAATCCAATTGTAATTGGGAAATCTTTCATTTTTAATTCTCAGGCAAATATTTTTTGATCTCGTTCAGGAGTTTTCTAAAAGCTATTGTTGCATTTCTTATTTCTTCGCCCCTAACGGTTAAATTTCCATTAAGAGAGCTAACGAGAAAAGTGATAATGTCTTCTATCGTCATTTTCTTAATTAACCATACATATGCAACAAGAGCTTCAACTGTATCAGCGAGATCGTGAGCATCCGCCCTATTCTTTGCAAAGTTTTTCATATCAGCTTCTTTTAATGCGTTTGCTAATATAGTTTTACTAACTTTTAAGCCAGTTCGAATACTATTATTGTTTTTGCTATTACGAGTTAAAACGATGGATTTTGCTACAGAATATGTAAGGTTAACGACGCCGTCTCCTATTTTAGCTAACCCTTTGTCTGTTCCTATTGATTTTTGGGTTAATTTATTGTTTAAATCCTTTAATAAAAAATCGTAAGACATTAAGATTAGAAGACGCGTATTTTCTTATAAACTTTTCAGAAGTTATACAACTAGTTACTTAGGTAAGTTTTTTAAAAACTTTCTGGACTTCCATAACTTCAGCTCTCAAGGTTTCTATTGCTTTGAAAAGGATTTTTTTTACTTCATATCCATCTTCAAGTCGAATAAAAATCTCAGGTGGATTAATTTTAGTAATTTTATACGCTGCTGAATTCACACCTTCAGTTTTTAAAAGGTGCTGTACAAATATATTGCATAATCCATGTGATTGTCCTTCAACGCTTAAGGTATAGTCGTTCTCCCTAGCGCCCTTTTTCATGTCTAATTTTAAAAATTTATAATCAGGTAGTTCTGGGCCTGTGTCGATTTCAAAACCTTCTTCTAACTCATCGTCTTCAGCTTCCCCTAATAAGTCTTCAGAAGAAGCCTCTTTTCCATTCTTGGAGTCTTTTGATAAATCTGGGTAATGATTTTCTATCTCTTCATCGCCAAATAGGTCTTCGACGTCAGTATCGCTTTCTTCTTCCTTTGGTTCAGCTTTTTTTTTTGCCACAATATTCCACCAAAACTAAGTTCTCTAATTCAGAATTAAATAAATGTTTTTTGGTTTTAAATCAATAACAAGATAAGAACCGTTATAAATATTGATTAGCTAACTCTCTTAATCTTTCGCTTGCTAAATATTGAAGATCTCTAGGACCAAATAATGTAATTTTAATTACTTTTCCATCAACTTTACAGTTTAGATTAAGATAGTTTATCTTCTTTTGAACTTCTTCGAGAAATTTAATAATATTGTTAACATCTCCACTTGAGTTATAAAAATTTATTACTTTTTTTCCACCACTTCGACCCAAGATAAACCCTTTCAGAATTAATTTTGATATATCTAACTTAAAAAAAAAAATTAGTCAATAAATTCATTTTAATATCTTAAACTTTCAGTTACATTTCCATAATCGTTCGCGAGCTTTCTATTCTCAACATTTCCACATCTTGAGCATCTCAATCTATCCTGACCAATCTTTTCCAGAGTTGTTCCACATATACTACAATCAGCATGAATAACGCCTAAATCATTTCCACTAGTGCTTAAACTGTATTCGTTTTCTTCTTGGCGTATAACTTTTGCTCTGACAATATCCGTAATTTGAAACGCATCAGAGATTTTTTCTATAAATCTTCTTGATATATGGGAGACATGAATATTACCAAAATACGAACTATTAAAGTGAATTTTTTTATTGATCGTAGCAAAACTGATCCCAACAGAGTAAAGTCTTAAAAAACGGATTGTTCCTATAATAACATCTCCAATTTTTATTGTTTTACGGTTTTCTTCCTGATGGCTCAAGATTTCTATAGCTCTGCGATTTTTATCGATTTTGACTATTCCAGTTTTAGTCGCAAAAATCTGACCTTCTTTTACATAAGTAGACTGTTTGTCAGGCAAATATTCTTCTACAACGCCTAAATACTGCCCCGTAAGAACTATATCATTATTTTTAGCAGAATCTTTCATAAATTTCAACAAAAATCTTTTAATTTCTCTATTTAATTATTATTAATTAAAATAATTAAATTTTTTCATAATTTTTAATAAAAAAAATTATGAAGCGGACATTTCAGGCGATTACGATAAATAAAAAAGATCTAATATCACTTATCCAACAAACTAATGGATTTTTGAATCCCAAAATAGAATTAGAACAATATTGCATAGATGCACAAAGTGCTGTCGATATAGTATTTTTTGCGGGAGTTG
>JAHQWP010000065.1 GCA_029856235.1 Promethearchaeia archaeon | reverse complement strand
ATTTCGACCTTTTGATACACTTATGAGAATTTTAAGAAAAATATGAATGTTCTTTTTTATGATTTTAATTATAAATATAACAGATTACACCAATAAAAAAATTTTTATGTTTTTGTGCTTTTTGACTTAATAATATTAACAAAACTAAAATATTTAGATGGGCCATTAGCTCAGCCTGGTTAACGGCATTTAGAGCAAGCTTGGCCAACAAGCGCAGGTCTTATAATTGACTCACAATCAGACAAAGTAAAAAAAAATTGATTGTGACAGTAGACGCCTGAGAGCCGGGGTTCGAATCCCCGATGGCCCATTTAAATTATATCACCACTCATTTTCAGTTGTGTTATTTGCCATTCAATTAATAACTCCAATCCGTGAATATTATCTTTAGTATGGATTTTAGAATTTGGAGTAAATTTTTCGTGGTATTTTAGAGTTATATATTTTAAAGAGGGATTCTCGTTGTACCATTTTATAATCGAATTTTTGGTTTCAAAGTGAAAACTTTCCATCATATCTAGAGTTTCCTCGAAATGTTCGTCTTTGAATACTCCAAAGTGGGGTAAGCTTAACGAATTAATTTTAGATTTTAAATTTCTTAATTTTTCGAAGGTTTTCAGTAGTTCGGATTCATTAAAGTCGGGAGGAGCAAATTCGGGGAGAGGAGTATCAAGATCAAATCGATCAATTATTGCATCTCCTACGAAAATATTCTTATTTTTAACATCTAAAAATGCTATACAATCTTGGGTATGACCAAAAAAGTTTAAAACTTCTAATTTCAATCCATTAATATCTACAATATCTCCTTCTTTTAAAGGGGTTACATTCTCAATAATTGGCACATTGTATCCAAAAACCTTATTCATCTTATCTGGATTTTTTAAATTATCTATAGCTTTCTCGGAAGCTAAGATTTCTGGATTAAATTCGGGCATTAATCTTTTTAACTTTTCTACACCTTGTACATGGTCAAAATGAGAGTGAGTTAAGAGGATCTTATGAATTGGATAAAGATCGTATTGTTTGAGTTTTTTAATGAATTTTCGAACTCCTAATTCAGAGGGAGAATCTACCATCACTCGCATACCGTTATTCTCTATTACATAAATTGCGAGACTATTTTTAAGTCTATATAGCTCAGCATCAATAAGATATGTATTTTCATTAAACTTTCCTTCTGTGTTGATGTAAACCATTGTTAAAGCACATTTATAATTTGAGATTACTATTATTATATTTTTTTTTCTCTAATTGAATATACAAATATTACCATTTATATCTTAAAAAAAATACTAACTAGTTTTGTAGCACTTAAGGTGCATTATTTAAGGCTTCCACTTATTTTCAAACCTTCTATAAGCCAAGAAATGGGAAGTGCTAAATCTAGCAAGTTATCTTTTGTAATCATTGTCGAATTTGGTATGAATGTTTCGTGATATTTACGAGCGATATATCCAATATCTGGATTTTCGCGATACCATTCAATTATTGCTTTTTTAGGCTTTAAATGTGTTTCTTCCATTTTTTCTAATACCAATTCGAAATCATCATCTTTCCATACACCGAAATGATCTAACGAGATTGAATTCAAGCGATTTTTGAGATTTCTTAATTTTTGAAAAGTTTTTAGGAGTTCAATATCGTTGAAGTCTGGAGGCATAAAAGGAGGCATAGAAGTATTACGCTCCTGCATATTAATGATTGCATCCCCAACAAACACATTTTTATTTTTCTTGTCTAATAATGCAATGGAGTCCTGTGTGTGTCCGAAAAAATCGAAAACTTCCAATTCCAGACCGTTTAAGTCTATGATATCCCCCTCTTTTAATGGAATTACATTTTCAATAGGATCTACTTTATAATTATATACTTTATTCATTTTTTCGGGGTTTTTTAAATTTTCAATGGCTTTTGTAGATGCTAAAGTTTCAAACTCACCAACACTTTTTTTTAACATTTCATATCCTTGAATATGATCCCAATGAGAGTGGGTTAAAAATAATTTGTGAATGGGCAGGAGATTAAACTCCTTTAATTTTCTTATGATTTTAGACGCTGCTAAAGAACTTCCAGTATCAATCAACATTCTCGATCCTTTATTTTCGATTACATATATCGACATACGATGAGGTAAACTGAATATAAACGCGTCTATAAGGTAAGAATTATCATTAAATTTACCTTCAGATTCTATAAAAACCATTTTAATCACTTATGCTATTTCATATTTGACACTATCTTTTAATAGAATTAAATAAATTTTTAATTCTATAAATATTTAGATTTTTTAGATTCGAGAACGACGAAAACTTAAAGTAATAATAAAAGGCACTAAACTTATTATAACAGGAGTATAAATCACTTATCTAAATTAGTACTTATCAAATTTAGAACCCATTTTTTGATTTGCATAAGGTTCTTAAGCAAAGCTGCTATAGATCCGTCAGGGAAAGGCTTTTCTTGATCATATGTTTGAACTGCACTCATCCATTTATTTAAGGCTAATTGAACCAGACTAGCTCCTTCTGCTTCCATGAAAATTGGTACAACAGCAGCACTTTCTCGAGCATCTCCAATAGCAAAATATACTTTGCGATTAATATCCTTTAAAATCACGAAGTTGGTGCATTCGTCAAGTTTCCGTTCAACTAAAATCATTTTAAGAATATCTATTTTCAATGCATTATTTTTCACGACAAAATTCTTTTTTCTATCCTTCAATTTTGGGTGAATTTCTGTGTTTAATTTATCTCCAGTGCTTCCTTTAGGGAAGTACTTAGTTATTCTTAAGGAGTTCTCAAGAGCTTCAATATTTATAAATTTCTTGGTATTCGAGTAAAGAACCGCTTGAGATCCGCTCTGGTTTTCTGTAGAAGACAGTTTAATTAATAGAGTCCTATTAGCTACTGAATTACATGTATGGTAAGCTAATTCGAAAAGGTTTCTTGGAGTTAACTCATCATAACTTTCTTCGATTTGCGTAAAAGGCCATTGGGTAGATATTACATCATTAAATTGCTTTAAGAGGAGATTCTCCATGATATTAAAACCCTTGATATTTATTATTATATAGTGTAATTGATTTTTATTTATTTTTATTTAGCCTCAAATAAATATTTAAGATTAGTAAAGAAAATCATTTTGAAATCACTTGAGAGTAAGCCTTTTCGAATCTCTCAACTGCTGAAATGATATCTTGGGATTTTACTCCTATTGCAGCATTTAAAACGATATAAGGAGTAGAATAATTAGTGCAACACGTTCCAAAAATACTTTCTTCAGGGTTGTATACCCTAGGACCGGTAACTCTTAAGTTATACAACGCACCCCCCAGTGAGAATAATTGATCTTTTTTTAAATTATTTAATGACATCGCAACAGCCACAGGATTAAATACATTAAAAATTTTTTCGTCAATTTTCTCAGCAACTTCTTGTAGTTTATCTTCTAGAAGTTTTCGATTTTGCTCTTGTTCTGTTAATAGTGTTTGATATCCCTCAATTCCTAAAGAAAGCATTGAAATAAGAAAATTTACAACTGGTGTTGCAGAAGCACGACCTGCGTATGCTTTACTAATTTTAGTAATAACATCTTCATTTGGTGAAGCGATAATTGCCCCACCGACAGGAGTGAGAACATTTTTATCTGTTGATTGAATGATTGCGTCTATTCTGCCTGAGTCAATGCCAATTCGGATTAATTTCATCCATTCGGGACTCTGTACACCATAAGCGTTAATAACAATATGGACTAAGCCATGTTTTTTAGCAAATTTACTTATTTCTTTAATATCGTCATGCTCTCGAGGAGGGAAGAAACTAGTTAAAGAAATAATTGCAAAACAATCATCGTCCAAACTAGCTTCAATATCTCCAATTGGGATTCTAACGGCGTCCCCGTATATCTTGCCTTTTACGACTTTCATTTTAACGCCTACCAAATCAAATGCTTTGATTAGGGCATTGTGATCAATTTGTGGAACGATAACAGTTCTTTTATTAATTAAATCTGGATTATTCCAATCTGGTTTAAGAGCACCTAAACATAACGCTAAGGACATACCAGTACATAAAGGAACAACTATTGCTTTTTTTGCATTTGGTAGGCCAAATTTTTTTAGAAAATTTAAAGCTAAATAATTACTGAGCTCATACATTATCGACCCTCCTGGAGCCTTGGGTTGCGGAGCGGTTAAAAAACCACTACGTCCTATCCCATGGCAAAATCCAGCGGAAGTTTCTAAGTGTAGATGTGATGCTATTCTTGCTTCCCGCTCTCCTACCCGAGACGCTTTATCGTCCTTATCAGTATCCATATTAGAAAGAGTTTTTAACAAAAACTCGATTTGTTCGTCGCTCCAAGCATTCTGAGGAACATTTTTCTGTTCAAATAAATTTTGGATAGGTTTTAAAAAATTATTTAGGACTAACTGCCCTCGATTTAGCATGTTTTCTGGAATCGGGGTACCTTTAAAATATTCAATAACTTTACTAAAATCAACCACTATGATCACCGAACTTATAATAAAAATTAATTTTGGCGGCCCCCAGGGGGATATTCTTGGAAGAAGCAATTCTTCATCCAAATCGAACCCCTATCCCTCCGCAGGATAACTGGGTATCTTCACTTTTAGTAGATATAAAAATTTTGAAGCCCAGCGTCTGGGACCACCCCGACCGCCGGGGGCCATAAAACTTATTTCTTTGATGTATTTTATAGTTTATTTTAATTGAATTTTTCGATTATTATTTAACAATTTGCTTTACAATATTAATCTTATTGAATAATTCTGTCTTTGATATCTTCGCAATTAATTCGACGACAACCTGGCGTCATTAATCCAAGATTATAGACTGTATCGATGTATTTAACTATGATATGAGAAGTTGCTCCAAAAATGACGTATTTTTTATTATCTGAAGATATGTAATTAAACTTACCAACTCCAATTAGCTCTTCTTTAAGTTTATACGTCCTTTCCTTAAAATTCTCTTCATTCGCAAAAAAAGTTATAGGTATTTTTACGATTTCGTTCACTTCGTTCTCCTGTTTTACCATTTTTATATCTGATGTAGTAAAAGCCACAAATGCTGAAATTATGAAACCTTTAGGTGTAAGATGATCGTCAATACACCCTAAAACAGAAACTTCTTTGTAAGAAATTCCAAGTTCTTCCTTGAGTTCTCTGAATGCAGTATCTAAATAAGATTTATCTAGCTTTAGATCAAATTTACCTCCGGGAAATGACATCTCACCAGAATGTTTATCGGATTTTCTTTTGGTCCTTCGAATCAGTACCAAATCATAGGGTTTATCTTTGTATGGAATAATTAGAAAGACAACAGCAGAATTAACGAAATTTTCGTGCGACATTGAAAGGCGATCAGGAGAATCAAAATCCCTTAGTTTATTTCGAATTAATCGCTCGTTGAAAATGAAGTCCATTTTTATCAATATTTAATGTATTTGATTAAAAAATTAAAATTTTTTAGTAATATTGTTTCTGTATTTAATGTATTCTTTCAGATCCTTTATTTTTTCGAGCTTGAATCGCTTTAATCCTAAGTTCGAAAGACTAAATCCATATAATGTTTCTATAAATGTCACAATCATATAAGCAGTCGCACCCCATACTGTATACTTTTGACCATTTTCGGAGTCGATATAATTGAAATAAAACACCGGAAATTTATTTCCATCAACATCAACAGTTTGTTCACGAAATTGCGTTTTAGATGTGAAAAAATCGATAGGAATCTTTAATATTCTCTGAACTTCGCTTTCTTGTCTTTTCAATTTTTGATTTTTATCAATAATGGCCACATAAGGCGTTATAATATACTTGGTCATAGTAGGAAAATCATCAAGACAACCAATAATTTTAATAGTTTCCCTTGAAACTCCAATTTCTTCTTCGCTTTCTCTAAGAGCAGTATCTCTTAAAGATTTATCTTTATCTGCTTCAAATTTACCGCCTGGAAAAGACATTTCCCCTCTATGTCTCGTTCCTAGATTCGAACGGTGTATCAAAATTAAATCGTAGGGTTTATCTTCATATGGAATAATAGAAAAAAGGACCGCGGAACGTGTAAAGAAATCATCTTTAAGAGAGACTCTCGAAGGGGACTCACAATTAAAAAGTTTGCTCTTAATAAAATTTTCATCGAAGATTAAAGAATCCATATATTTTAGGAAAAAATTTAAGATGGTAAATATTTTATGATTATAATATTCAATCCTAATAAAATTTTTAGTAAGTGGTTATAAATGAAGCTCCCTAAAGAACTTAGAGAGAAAGGAGATCTCAGTACTACAGCAACCAAGGGAAAACATTGCTCTATAAAAGGTTGTGGAGATATAGCCGTAAGATCACTATCAGAAAATAGCTGGAAGTCTTATGTTGAGAAAGCGGACTTAAAGTATTATGATAATAAACAGCATAAGATATATCTTTGTAAGATACATTATAAAGAAGCCAATAAGTATAGAAAATCCCAAGAGAAATTATATCAGAAGAAAGGCTTCTTAGAAAATTCTACTACTGTAGCTAAAGGAAAAAGATGGGATTGAATCGCCCAAATCTTAAGGGAGAATATTCATATTATCATAAAGATTACTGATTATTAGATATTCACTATTTATGAGACCGATAGTTAGTAATGATACAGCAATTATTAATATGATAAAACCAACTAGTTTTTTCCTCATAATTATCAAACAATAAAATATTTGATATAAATTAAAAATTTAGGTTACTTATTTAGTAAGATCTT